>CABQHR010000013.1 GCA_902463875.1 uncultured Collinsella sp. | reverse complement strand
GCTCTACCAACTGAGCTACCCAGCCATTTGAGGTGTGCCTTGTTTCAAGGCTTGATTAGTATAACCAAGGACGCGTTCCGGTCAACCGAGAATTTTAAAAAAGTTTTTGAGCACAGCCTCGGTTCTATAAATCGGCACGTCAGAGACATCAGCCGGCAGCAAGAAGTTTTTCGCTCAGAGCCGCACGGGCAAACTCACTTGGCGTCATCCCCTCGGCAGCCGCCCGTCGACGAATGGCCTCCTTCATTCCCAAAGGAATCTTGACCGACAACGTTGCCGTCCCCTCACCTGAGAGCGGGGGCCGTCCATGCACGATCCCACCAACGGTATGTTCGCCATCCGGAAACTCTCCGCGCTCGTACGACTCGCACCACGCGTCAATCATTTCATCCGTTACAACCTGACCATTAGCGGCCGTATACGTCTTGCCCATCATCGACCCCTTTGCCGAGCCCGTTCAATCTCCTGCCAAAATTTCTTCTGGACTGGAGACAAGGCATGAATGATAAGCCACCCACGGACAAGCTCGACCGCGACAAGCTCCACGCTTCGTCCGTCTGGGGCCATCCAATCGCAAGCCATCTCGGCGGCTCGTCCTTCGACTCGCGACGAATGCACTCAGTAACCGCAAGCCAAGCGCTAAGCACCTGCTTTTCCGTCAGGTGCTTTTTAGCGTTGGAATGGATCTCAACATCCATGCATCTTCTCCTCCATCTTACCAAATTTCGTATGACGAAAGTCCGCTGTCGCCAATTCTTAAGCCGGCACGCGTTGGAGAGCAGGGGTCGAAACAATGATTGAAGGGCGCTCTAGTGCGGCCCAGGCGCCGGGGCAGGAGCACATACGCCAGGGACGTACGTTTTCGTAGCGCGCGAGGATATTGCCGTCGCGATCGATGAAGGCGATGTCGATGGGATAGGCCATAAAACACGTATGGACCGAAGAGCAGCGTGGAAATGCCATGACGAGCGGCAGACCGTTGGCGGCAATCGGACACCGTCCCAGCATGCCACGCAGGCGCACGGCAAACGACTCCGCCACCGCAAACTCGGCCGGCGTCCAGCCCAGCCTATTGAGTGCCCGCGCGTAGGCGATGTAGGACGAGACCGCGGTCACATGACCACCCCCGGACGCCATGGATCGACCGTCACCGCGCGCTCGTGTGACAACTTTGCCGGTGCCCCCAGCGAAACGCCGGCGACGCTGAGCGAGCTCGGCCACGGCTCATAGCGCATGGTGCAGGTATAGGTCCTAAACGTGCCGGAAAGCGAAAGCAAACCGCCATCCGATGTCGTCGCACCCTGTTCGCTCGAGACCTCGATCAGCAAGTCATAGCCTTCCATGGCATGTTGGATCTGAGCCTGAACGGTCGCGGAAGCATCGATGGAGCTGCCATCGCCCTCCCCGCTCGGCGCCACGGCATGTGCTAGCACGATATCGGGCACCACGCGATCGAAGCGTGCGACCGCACCGGCAAAGACCATGACGTTGTACACGATAAGCGCCAGAACCAGCAGGACGGGCGTGACCACGGCCATCTCGACCGTCGCCTGGGCGCGCTCCTCGCACAGGCGCGTGCGGATGCCCATTACGACCCACCGCCCAGGGCACCCGCCAGTGTGGTGACATCGACGGTAAGTGGGATGGAACCGCCGCCGGGCAGCGGAATCTCCGCAAGCGTGAACGTCGTGCCGCTGATGGTGCGCTCGACTTGATATTCCAGCGCTTCGCAAAGCGCCTTGGGATCGGTCACGCCCAACGGAATACTTCGCAGCTTGTCTTGCGCTTGAGAGAAACCGGCAATGTCAGACCCCGGACTCTTAATGACGTTGGCGGAATCGGTCAGCACCGGCTTTCGCAGGCGCAAGTCGCACGGTTCCAAACCCAGCGCCGCCACGGACGCCGAAACGGTATCGCCGAGCCACGATGCAATGGAGCCCAACGCGCCGTTGCCCCCTCCTAGGCCCTTAATCATCTCGTCCATAAGTTCGTCGGCCGAACCTTGGATATCACCGTATCCTACGAGCAGCCGTCCCCAAACATCCATGACGCCGTCGAGCACACCGGCAACGCCGCCCGAGCGTTCCTTCAATGTCGAGAAAAATCGCGAAAGCACGTTGTTTTGCGCCGTCGCCTCATCGGGCGCCAGCACCGCGGCAGAGATGGCACCGCGATCGCCAAGCCTGACTGCCGTGTTAAACGAAGAGTTGAGTTCATCGGGGCTCGAGATGGCACCCGAAACCGCAAAGGCAACCACGCCGTTGCGACCGGGCGGAGCGATACGCGGACGCTCGCCCGAAAGCGCTTTAATGGCCTGGTCAAACGCATTGCCCGCACGGTCGGCTTCGTCCTCGGTCTGACGCTCGAGCTCGAGCTCCTTGTTGCGACAGTCGACGTAGTCCTCCAGGGCGTCTTTAAACTTGTCAAAGTGATACTCGAAGCCGTTTTCGATAGAGGTTGAAGGCGCCGCAACGGCACCAAGCGACAAAACGCCAAAATGGCATTTGCTGCATTTATCCTGTCCATCGTAATCGGCAACCGAAGCAAATCCGCTCGGCGCCCCTTTCTTATAGTTAGGGCAGGTCGTCCCGTAATGCAGATACGCCTTGTCATCGTTCACGCTAGTCGGCCACACCGCATCGGTATAGAGTTCCGTCGCCCGAACCTCATCAGAGTTGCGCGGCAGCAGCGGAATATAGGAGGAGACCCTGTCTCCGTTCTCGGTTATATGTGCCCGATCGACCTCCGCGCTCGCATAGGTATAAAACGCCTTACGCGCCGCAGAATCTGCCTTCATCTCGACACTCGAGCCGTGGGGCTTCTCATTTGTCAGACGCCAATGGTAGTAGTCCTTCGCGCGATCAAGGGCAACTTGGGGCTCCCACGTAACGCTCGATGAGTAATGCGGATTTTGAACACCGGAGAGATCCGTTAGGCTTTTCGCACGCTCCCACATGCAAGAACAGCTGCCGACCGAGCCCTTGTCAGACCCACCACAATCCACCAGCCAAGCACGCTCTTTAGCCTTCGCCGTGTCCTCAGAAGCCTTCCGCAGCTCCTCGGCCGCACCCTCTAAATCATCTGATGTGTCTTTAATGGTATCGGTCGAGATCTCTGATCCTTTGAGCGCAGCGAAGTCAGACTCGGATGTCCTGGGCACGGCAAGCGCCGTACCGGTATAGGTCACACTATCGGTATCCTGCGCCGACACCGCCTGCGTGGCACGCGCGGCGATCAGATACGGCAGGGCCGTCTCGATTTTCTGTAAGCCTTCCGATGCGCTTTTGGCAAACTTGTTGCGCGTTTTAATGATCTCAATCCCGGTGTCGACCATATTGCCGGCAACCGGCTCGGCAACCGGGATGAGGATGGCGACCAGGCCCGTCCCGATCGTGGCAAACCCCGCCAGCCCCAGACTCAAGATGCTCGCATCAACCACCGTGGCAGCCGTGTGATAGGACGACACTACGTTGGCACCCGCCAGCGCGCCGCTATCAGCCGCCACCTGGGTATCCCCGGCACGCGACATGCTCCATATCGCCGCCGTCGACGAAAACAGCAGCGTGAGCACCACCAAGATGACCACCGCAGAGGAGAGCGTGGTGTAGGCACCGTCTTCGATAAACAGGTCGATACCGGCTCGACCCATAAAGCCGCCTCGTTTGCGGAGAGCGCCTGGTCGACGGCGGGCCGCAAACCCTTGCGTCACCCGCAACAGGCAGCGCCTAATCCCATGCAGCAATCCACGAATCATAATCTCCCTCCAGCCATTCGGGACGCGATTGATACGAGACATCGACTTTGAGCTCAACGTAGCCGCCCTCGGCGGTACCACCCATAGCCTGCGCAAACGCACCGATCACAGGCAACGGCTTGACCTCGCCGGAAACGGACACGGACGAGACGCCACCCGCACCGGCCCGGCCAAGCTCGATATCCCACGACAACGGCCCGCCGGCATGAAAGATCGAAACGTTGGGCACTGCGGCAAGTCGGCGGCGGGTGAACTCCTTAAGATCGTCGTCCTCCGCCGTCGTCGTGGTCATGAGCCGCGCGGTCTCGGCGGCGGCAGACTCCATGACCGCGCGCGTATAGAGCAGGCACACCGGTTGCAGCGCGAGAAGGATGAGTGCCAGAAACGTCGGCAGCAAAAAAGCGGCCTCGACCGTAGACTGCGCCCGGTCCTCGCGCGCGGCATCAATACAACGCGATGTCCTTAGCGGCCGCAGCGGCGTCGATAACCGACGTCGAGGCAACGCCATGGGATGCCGCCCGCTCAACCAGCGCCGCCAAGCGCCCATCGGTGCCGGCACGCCAAAGTCCCGCGATCGCCAGCACGATCGATAACAGCGCCACCGTGACGATGGCGTATTCGACCGTCGCCTGGGCAGATTCCTCACACAGGACATCATGCATTTCACGATCCCTCCTTTGAGTCCGTTGCCTGCGGGCTCAGGCGCACGGCGCGCAGACGACACGAAGCATCGCCAGCATCCGCGGCAATTGTCACCATATCGACCCAGCCGCGTCCGTCGCGCACGATGGCACCCCACACGTTTCCCTTGATGTCGAGATAGCCGCTCAGAGCAAGTTGCGCCGTGGGTACCTCGCGATAGGCACGCAGCATATCCGCCGCCGCTTCGGTCATCGGTCGGTCCTCGGACCATGCAAGCCGGACCGCAATCGCGTTGCCCTCAGGCGAATCCGTCGCAGTGGCAGACCGCTTGTCGAGCGTCCGCAGAAAGGTTTGCGCCGTGACAGCGACATCCGAATCGTCCGCATCTCGCGTCTCATCTTTTTGAGACGCCACCGCCGAATCTGAGCCCGAACCGGAGGCGGCCCCAGGACGCTGCTGCCGCGCGGCGTTAAGCCCCCAAAGCACCGCCGCTATCGCCACGGTCAGGCAAGCAAACACCAGCAGTACCCCGATGGGGCGCTCGCCCTCTACAGGCTGTTGATGCCCTCGCTGATAGCGTTCCATAGATCTTGGACCTTGCCCTTAAATGCGACGATGGCGATAATCGCAATCACCACGAGCACGCCGACCAAGATGGCATACTCGGTGGTACCCTGTGCGCTCTCCTCCTGCAATAGCTCCTTGGCGCACTGACGAACATGTGCCGCCCGGCAAAACGCCCAGCCCTGGACCTTGCCAGCAGCGTCAGTCATCGTGTTCATGTATTCCTCCCTACATCATCCCGCCTGCTCCCAGCAGCGGGCCCAATATGGACAGAAGCAACGCCGGCAAGATGAGCGTGCCGGTGGGAATCAGCAGCTTGACGGGCGCACGCTCGATCTCGCGCTCGACCGCGGCGCGATGAGCCGCACGGATCTCGCGACTTTGAGCGGCCAGCGTCTCGGCAAGTGGGGCACCCAGGGCGAGCGCCTGCCCCACCGTGATGGCAAAGGTCTCGAGCGCTCGCACGTCCAAGTCGCGCGCGGCGGCCAACAACTCGTCCTCACGCGTGCCCACGCCCACCTGCCACGCCATGCAGGCTCGCTCAAGGCGAAGAGCCAGCACTGACCGGCGGTTGGCGCAGAAAATCTCAAGCGCCGCATCAAACGAAAGACCGGCCGAAAGACCCAAGCGAACAACATCGATCATCTCGGACACTTCGCCGAGCGACACTCGCGCCGGGCCGCCCGCTCCAACCGCGCCCTTCACTCGCGCGGTCAGAGCATCGACCACCGAGCGACCTGCGGCAGCGACCAGCACCGCCTCGCGCTTGCAGGCCCCTGCGATCTTGCGTGCATCCGCCCGATCCAAACCCGTCGCGACAAATACGCTCAGGGCGCACAGGCAAGCCGCAACTGCAACCGGGGCGCTCATAGCTCCACCCGCATAATGCGCCGGATAACCACCAGGGCAACGGCGTTGAGGGCAAGACCCAGCACCACAGCGCCCGCGCCGGCAGGCGTCGCAAGACCGCGACGAAAATCTGCCGAAAGCAGCGCCAACACCGCGCACATGCCCGCCGGCATCGCCGCGACCATATGCGCAGACATGCGAGCCTGCGACGTCTTAACATCCAGGCGGCGCTTGAGCTCAATGCGCTCCCCCACCATGCTCGACGCCTCGGACAGTAAGCCGGCAAGCGGAGCGCCGGTGCGCTGAGACACCTTAAGCGCCAAGGTCACAAGCGAAAGACCGGGGGCGTCGATACGTACGAGCAAGTCATCGAGCGCGTCGGTCGCCGAGATGCCGCAATCGATCGCCGCCGCCACCCGCAAAAACTCGGTATGCACTGGCTCTTGCGCATGAGCGCCCACAAAGCGCATGCCCTGGGCCAGCGAATGTCCCGAGGCAAGCGACATGGAAAGTGCGGTAAACGCCTCGGGCATTGCCTCTTCTGCATCGTGTTGCTCGCGCCGGCTCTCAAAGCCATCCCGAGCGGCACCAACGGCAAACGGAGCAACAAGTCCCAAGGCAAATCCGAGGGGCGATAACGACACCATCGTTAGTAAAACGCAGCAGACACCGCTCGATAGCAGCAGAAACGCCAAACGTCCCGAAGCATCTTCGATCACGAGGCCAAGGCGATGCGCCGGAGCCAGCGATGCCCACGAACGGGCGATCTTTTTCAGCAGATCGTTTTCCACCAGCTCACGCGGCAGCTTCTCTGCCACCGTCTCGAGCGCCTGACGTGCCAGCTCCGCCGGCGGTACCTGCGGCACACGAGGTTCCGCCCCGCACGCCGTCGCGACAGAAAGCCCTGCCAAGCCCCCTACGACGAGGGGCACAGTGATCTCCATTCGTCCACCTCCTCTTGTGTGAGCGTCCCCGACCGCAGGCCTTCTGCGATAAACGGCGGCTCGCGGTCAAGCGTCCAGGTGCGCTCGGCGGCATCGAACGTCACATAGCGCTCGAGCTCTACGCCGCCCGATGCGGCGCGTCGCACCCCCGAATACGAGGAGACGAAACGCCTGCCATCGGCGTGGCGCTCGGACATCACGATGCCGTCGAGCGCCATGGCAATCTGCTCCTCGATGAGCTCGCTCGGCAGATCGATGCCATAACGTGCAAGCAACGTCAGACGCACCACGGTCTCCTGTTCTGAACCCGCATGAAGTGTGGTGAGCGACCCGTCGTGGCCCGTGTTCATGGCCTGCAACATGTCGCAGCACTCGGCACCGCGCACCTCGCCCACCACGATGCGGTCGGGGCGCATGCGTAGGGCATTAGTTACCAGGTCGCGGATCGTCACCGCGCCCTCACCCTCAATTGAAGCCTCGCGCGCCTCTAGGCGCACCACGTGCGGATGATGTGCAAACTTGAGCTCGGCAGAGTCCTCGATCGTCACGATGCGCTCGCCGGTGGAAATCTCACATGACAACGCGTTGAGTAGGGTGGTCTTACCAGATCCCGTGCCTCCCGCAACCGCCAGGTCCTGTCGCAGCGACACCGCACACGACAGCAGCTGCGCATACCAAAGCGGCAGCGACCCCAGCCCCACAAGCTCGTCCAGCGAGCAGATACGGTCCGAGAACTTTCGGATGGTGAGAATCGGTCCGTCAATCGCCACAGGCGGAATCACCGCGTTGACGCGATAACCCGTTTTGAGGCGGGCGTTGACGATGGGGCTGCGTTCGTCGATACGGCGGCCAAGTGGCGAGATAATGCGGTCGATAAGCACACGGATCTGCTCGTCGTCCTCAAACGCATGCTCGATGGGGTACAAGACGCCGCCGCGTTCAAAGAAAGCCGAGCGGCAGCCGTTGATCATGATCTCGGTAACGGTGTCGTCCTCGATGAGCGGCTGCAACGGCCCCAAGCCCACCACGTCATCCAAAATCTCGTCGATGATAGTCTCGCGCTCGGGCGTCGCGAGATCGGTCGGCTCCTCAACATTGAGCGCCGCCTCCACCGCAGGACGCAATTCCGAGCGGGCAAGTGCCGGGTCGATATAGGCGCTGATACGCGCCACTTCGTCGTAACCCATGCGGTCCATCACGGCGCGCTTGGTGCGTCGTTTCACGGCGCGGCGACGCCCCGCATCTACAGGCGCTGCCGCCGCCGCAGCGCCGGCAGCCTTAATCCTCGTTTGCAGGCTCATCGCTGATCACCCTCGCGCGACCAGGGAAGGCGGATACGCGGGCGTTCGGTGCGCGTTGCACGGTCGGCGACCATATCGCTCCAAGGGCCGACGGCGCACCCCAGTTCCACGAGCATCTCGCGCGTGGCCTCGCGCACGCTAGTCGCAAAAGCGCTGGTCTGCCCCACTGCCTCGTCAGCGCGCCCAAACGCCATGAGCGCGGCGAGATCCTGCCCGCCATCGGCGATACGAATCTTGGAGCTCAACGCACAGGCAATCTCAAAGCGCATGGCGACGTCCTCGTCTGCCCCGCGCGCACCGAACCGGTTGAACACGGCGCTCATGCGCGTGCGCGGCACACCTACTCGACTTGCCAGTTCAATGACGCGCGACGCCGATGTCGCGGACGACACCGCCGCATCGCCAACGACCAGGCAACGGTCGCTCGCCGCCACCGCAGCCGCCACGGCGTCGCCCCAAAAGACCGAGGTATCGATAAAGACCACGTCGGATTCGCGACGCAGGACATCAAGCAGTAGCTCCACCGGACGTGCCATGAGCTCGGCTTGCTCGGGCGCCGCGACGGGACCCCAGAGCGTAATGCCCGGTGCCACGCGCATCGAAGCGGCTACGATATCCGGCTCGGTGAGCGTGCCCGCCGCCGACGGCTCGATAAGTGCCGCCATATCGCGCGGAGCATCGACGCCTAACAAGTCGTAAAGGTTTCCAAACATCAGGTCCAGGTCGAGCACGGCGGCACGCAAGCCCAACAGCGACGATGTGTGTGCCATGGTGGCAACGATCGTCGACTTGCCGCAACCGCCCGAACCCGAAATGGCGCAGATGACCGGAGCTCGATGCGGCGAAGCGGCAGCGTCTGCCGGCGGCATCGGAGGCGGCGGGGCGGGCGTCGGTGACAGCGTCCCCGTCTCCCCCGCCGCAACCACGTGCTGCGTCCAAGCCGGCATGGCTGCTTGTTCGGTCTGCGAGGCAGGCTCGTTCTGCGCAATCTGCTCATGCTGCATCAGCGACAACTCGCCGCACCCGGCAAAGCCCTCAACTTCATCGAGTTCATCCGCCAGATTCACGCCGTGCACGTATCCCATATCTACAGCCGGGGAATCGCCAGCATGCTGCGCCGGCCCTCCAGCGTCATCGTATACAAGGGGGTTCCGGGGGCGCCGACCATGCTCGGCTTCCGCTTTTCCATAATCATCAACACGCGGGCCTCTTGTAGCGCGAGGCGCCCCGGGTTCCCTATCAACAAAAGCATCGGGCTCAATCGTCATGCTCCGATCGGAATCAACC
Organism: uncultured Collinsella sp.; assembly: GCA_902463875.1. Taxonomy (GTDB): domain Bacteria; phylum Actinomycetota; class Coriobacteriia; order Coriobacteriales; family Coriobacteriaceae; genus Collinsella. The sequence continues at coordinate 9,188 of CABQHR010000013.1, read as the reverse complement.
GCTCCCTCGCCCGCGCGCCCGTTGCCGCATATACTGTGTGCAGCGATGACCTCGGTCGCCCCCGCGCGAAACAGCCCCTCGATATCCGACGGATCGAGCGCTTCTATCAACACGACCACGCGACTCACGCGGCCTTCGGCCGTCAGGCGCGCAACAGTCTTGCGCACATCTTCGGTATCAAACAGAGACGCCGCGATGATGGCAGCCCCGCGGCGCGACGGAAACGCCCGCGCCATGGAAACCAGCCCGTCCAGGTCACCCACGCGAAGCACCTGTGCACCCACATCACGGCCCTCGACTTCCCGCTGCAACAGCCCGTAATCGCCGCACGCGCAGCACGCAAGCCAGATCGCCTTCATCACTCGTCGCCTCCGCTCTTTTTGCCGCGCGCCGTGGCGGGAATCGTCAAGCTGACCGTTCCCTTGCCCGAGGCTCCCAGCAGTTCCTTGACGTCTTCGGGGTCAGCCGCCAGCGTCACCCATTCGATCTTGCCCTCGCGCGTGGCACCGGAATCCTCACTGGTATCGATCACGTGCGCGCCGCACAGCCGATCGGTCACGCCGTCCTTTTGCACGTACACGTCCACGTAGCTGCCCACGCCCGTGGCACCGCCGACCGAGTGCTCGGCATCGACCGCCACCGAAACGGCAACCTTGCCCTTAGGCACCTCGAGCTTGCGGCTCTCGGCCTTGGTGTAGACATTGCAGATCACGGCGTTTTTGGGAATACGCGAAGTCGTCACGTCGCCGCGCACCTGGCGCAGCTCGGTCGCTGCGTCACGCGGCAGCAGGCTCGTCAGCCATTCCTGGGTTATGACATTGGTCTCATCGAGGGTCTCGCCCACATCGATATCGCGCGCCGCGACGCAAACCTCGACGCGATCGCCACCGTACTTGGCCAAGGTCTCAGCCTGGACCTGTTCGGCTTGCGAGCGGATCGACGAGCCGTAAACCATGCAGAGCAGAGCAGCGAGCACGCCCGCGACCAGACTGATGGCGATGCGCTTGCTCTTGTTCACGGCCGCTCCTCTCATGGCAGTGCCGGGCGAATGCCCGTACCACCATTGTCTGAGCGGTCAGAGTGCAAAGCGGCGCAATCGCGATCTTGGTTTTCGATGTCAAACCAATCGCTGACCAAAAGCTGACCAGCCCGTCAAGCTCGTGGCAAGGTTTTGGTCAGCACGTCAGCAAACTGCATGTTTCGAGGCTTTTCCGCAGCAAAAAGCCGTCTCCCGAACAGTTGGGAGACGGCTGTCATAGGAAAAATCAATTACAGATGGACATCGGGATCGAGCATTTGAGCGCTCACGCGCATGGATGACGCCAGGTTTTGGAACGTTTCCAGACGCAGGCTGTCGATCTGCCCGGCGTCCTCGGCCTCGCGAACGGCGCAACCCGGCTCATGGACATGCGTGCAATCGCCAAACCGGCACGCACGCGATGCCTCGACAATCTCGGGGAAGGCGCGCGCCAGACCCCGCTCATGTCCCACGAGCGGCAAACTGCGCAGACCCGGGGCATCGGCGATCACGCCGGCGTCGCCCGGCAGCGCCACCATCACGCGCGCGACGGTAGTGTGACGGCCTTGGTCGTCGCGTTCGCGCACACCGCCGGTCGCCAACGTATCGTGGCCCAGCAGTGCATTGAGCAGCGTCGACTTGCCGGCACCCGACTCGCCCAGAATCATGGCGCAGCTCCCGGCGGGCACGCAGGCACGGACCTCGTCCAGGCCGCGGCCCTCGGCAGAGGACGTCACGATCACGCGCACGTCCGGACCCACCAGGCGGCGCACGCGGTCCAGATCGCGCTCGAATTCCTCGGCATCGCAGCGGTCAGCTTTGGTGAGTACCACCACCGGTTCGGCATCGCAGTCGAGCGCCAACACCAGCGAGCGCGCCACGCGGTCGAGCAGCACCTCGCCGGCACCGAGCGCCTGCACGATTAGCACGCTATCCACGTTGGAGCAGAGCACCTGGCGCTCTCCGCGGGCACGGCCGCGCCAACGCTCAAAGCTCGTACGGCGCGGCAGCACGCACTCAATCACGCCCATATCGTGCCCGGGAGCGCGGCGCACCGCCACACGATCGCCCACGGCAGGCAGCAGGACCTCGTCCTCGCCGCGTGACTTGGCAAACCCCACAGCATGCTCGGCACGAAACGTGTCATCGGCAGTCGCCACCAGTGGAAACCCGCGATCCAAGCGCACCACGGCGCCAAGCTGCATCTGCTCGGGCTCCTCGACATGCGCGCAGAAATCATCAAAGGCAGCCTGCTGGGCTTCATCGACCGGCAGGTCATCAAACGCCGGAACGTCCCGCAGCGCGTCAAGCCCCGGTACACTCGCCAGCAACTCCTCAGCAGATGCGGGAGCCTCGGTCGCGAGCTTCCGACGACGATCACGCTTAGCCCGCGCCCCCGTCGTCTTTTTCTTCGCTTTAGCCTTAGCCTTGCCCACAAGCGCCTCCCAGCACCACAAATCACAACTGAGCAGGTATTTTAAATCAAAAAGAGCTGGCCGGGCAAAGCCCGACCAGCTCACAAACTTTCCCTCAGCCAATGGTCCCGAGAGGTTATCCGAAGGCCCGCCCGCCGGGAGGGGTTTCTTCCGAGCGATCCCGCAGCGCGAAGCGCGAGGACCAGCGAGGAAGAAACCCCGCAGGCGGTCGGGCCGGCGGGAAGGATGGCCTTTCGACCTACTCCTTCTCGACCGCGCGCATGATCGCCTTGTAGATCTCCATCAGCGGGATGATCAGGAAGGCCAGGCCCAGGGCAGCGACAACGCCCTTGAGCTCAAGCGTCACAGGGCCAAAGAACATCTCGGCAAGCGTCGGCTGCACGGTTACGATCACCGTCAGCACCAGCGCCAGCGCGGCGGAAGCCCACAGCCACTTGTTCTGCTTCTTCATGGTGAACAGCGACGCACGACGGCTGCGCATATTGAAGCAGTGGAAAATCTCGACCATGTTGAGCGTGATGAACGCCATCATCACGCCTTCCTCGTCGGCATTGCCGGCGATCATATCGGCGATGTGGATGTAGCCCATGTCAAAGTACACGCCCACAAAGAAGCTCGCCAGCACCAGCACGGTGATGATTAGGCCCTGGACCACACAGTCCAGACCCATATGTCCGGCAAAGACACCGTCCTTGGCGTTGCGCGGCTTGCGCTTCATGATGTCGCCCTCGGCATCCTCCATGCCCAGCGCGAGCGCGGGGAAGCAGTCGGTGACCAGGTTCACCCACAGCAGCTGCACCGGCTGGAAGATGGTAAAGCCGATGAGCGTGGCGATAAACACCGAGAACACCTCGGCAAGGTTGGCCGAAAGCAGGAACTGGATGACCTTGCGGATGTTGTCGTAGATGCGACGGCCCTCTTCGCAGGCACCGATGATGGTGGCAAAGTTATCGTCGGCGAGCACCATATCAGCGACGTTCTTGGTGACGTCGGTACCAGTAATGCCCATGCCCACGCCGATGTCGGCGCGCTTGATGGACGGGGCGTCGTTGACGCCGTCGCCCGTCATGGCCACGATCTGGTCGCGCGACTTCCAAGCCTCGACGATGCGTGTCTTGTGCTCGGGCTGGACGCGGGCGTACACGCCGTAGTCCTCGATGTGCGCGTCGAGCTCCTCGTCGCTCATGCGATCGAGGTCGGCACCGGTGATGGCATGGCTGCGATCGGTGACGATGCCCAGCTGCTTGGCGATGGCCACGGCGGTGTCGATGTGGTCGCCCGTGATCATGACGGTGCGGATACCGGCATCGTGCGCCTCGCGGATGGCGTCGGCGACCTCGGGACGAACCGGGTCAATCATGCCGGACAGGCCGCAGAAGACCAGGTCGTGCTCGAGCGCGGCGGGACTGCAGTCGGCCGGGACCTCGGTGTAGGTGCGGCTTGCCAGCGCCAGCACGCGCAGGGCCTCGTCGGCCATGGCCTTGTTGGCGGCCACGAGCTCGGCACGACGCTCCTCGGTCAGGGGGACGACCTTATCGCCCTCGTAGATATGGGTGCACAGGCCGATCACCACGTCGGGCGCGCCCTTGGTGTACTGCTCATACTCGCCGTCAAGGGTCTCGACGACCACGGACATCATCTTGCGGCCCGAGTCGAACGGGGCCTCGCCCACGCGCGGATGCTCGGCAGTCAGGCCGGTGAGGCCAGCCTTGCCGGCGTCGTTGACGAGCGCGCACTCAGTCGGCTCACCCACGGCCTCGCCCAGCTCCTCGTCCCACTGAGCATCGGAGCACAGCGCCATGCCGGCCAGGAACTTCTCCTTGGGCGCGGCGAGCTCGTGCTTGACGACGGTCATCTTGTTCTGGGTAAGGGTACCGGTCTTGTCGGAGCAGATGGTCTGTGTGCAGCCAAGGGTCTCGACAGCAGAGAGCTTGCGGATAATCGCCTGGCGCTTGGCCATCTTGGTCACGCCAAGCGAAAGGACGATGGTCACGACGGCAACCAGGCCCTCGGGGATGGCGGCGACGGCGAGCGAGACGGCAACCATAAAGGTGTCGAGCAGGGCAGTCGGATCGGTAAGGACGTTGCCCACGCCGTGGCGGAGGATGTCAACGCCAAAGATCACGACGCAGATGACGATCACCATGATGGTGAGGATGCGGCTGAGCTCGGCGAGCTTCACCTGCAGCGGCGTGAGCTCTTCCTTGGCCTCGGCCAGGGCGCCGGCGATCTTGCCCATCTCGGTGTTCATGCCGGTGCCGACCACGACGGCGCGACCACGGCCGTACACGACGGTGGAGCCCATATAGCACATGTTCTTACGGTCGCCGAGCGGCACGTCATCGGTGCCCGCGGCGAGCTCGATCACGTTGGCGTGCTTCTCTACGGGCACGGACTCGCCGGTGAGCGCGGCCTCTTCGATCTTCATCGTGGCGCTCTCGAGCACGCGGCAGTCGGCCGGGACGGAGTCGCCCGCCTCGAGCATGATCACGTCGCCGGGCACGAGCTCGGCGCTCGGCAGGTGCACGAGCTTGCCGTCGCGCAGCACCTTGGACTGCGCCGCACTCATCTCCTGCAGGGCCTCGAGGGCCTCCTCGCTCTTGGCTTCCTGGACCACGCCCAGCACCGAGTTGACGATAACGACGAACATGATGATGGCAACATCGGCAAAGTCGGGCTCGCCCTTGACCATGCCCGTGAGCGCACTGATGACGGCGGCAACGATCAGCATGATGACCATGGGGTCGGCCATCTGCTCAAAGAAACGCTTCCACAGCGGCGTCTTCTCGGCTTCCTCGAGCTTGTTAGGGCCTGTCTTGGCGAGGCGCGAAGACGCCTCGTCGTTGCTCAGGCCGAGGTTCTCATCGACACCTTGGTCGCTGAGCACCTCCGCCGCGGCGGACAGGTATTCCTTTTGCATATAGAGTCCCCTCCTGGGATTCGGGCCACTCAGCAGATTGATGCCCGATCATAATTCCCAGGAGAAGGGCAAGGGCTCATCAAGGCTGCCGTGCTGAGCGGCAGTTGATAGTGGAGCTATGGTACCCCAAAGCGACGCGTCTAGCCAAAACAATCGGTTTGGAAATATGGTCCGCGCGCAACGGTGCAGACCGTGTGATGCTCAACATTGGTAAAACGTTTTTTCTTCGGCACATCGCCAAACTGACATATCTCCCAGATAGCAGCGGTTGGAGTGGTTGGTAAAGATTTTTCATATACCGTTTTTCCCGCAAAAAATGAACTTCCATTTCGGCATACGGTCGATTTTTTGGGGTATTCGGTCGGCATTTCGTTATAATCATCTCGGTTTTATTTCTTATGGTTTATCTATCAGCGCAAGACGATGTCAGATGGAGGTCTGAATGTACAAGCGCACTAAGATTGTATGCACCATGGGTCCCGCCTGCGATAGCGACGAGACCATCCGCGAGATGATCAAGGCGGGCATGAACGTCGCCCGTTTTAACTTCTCGCACGGATCCTACGACGAGCACCACGGTCGCATCGAGCGCGTCCGTCGTATTTCCAAGGAGCTCGGTCTGCCCGTCGGCATCCTGCTCGACACCAAGGGCCCCGAGGTCCGCACCGGCCTTCTGGTCGACGGCAAGAAGGTTGCCGTCAAGACCGGCGACAAGATCGTCGTCACCGCTCAGCCCACGTCCGAGGATTTCCACGGCACCGCTGAGCACATCTCCCTCGACTACCTGGCTCTGCCTTCCGAGGTCGAGAAGGGCTCCCTCATCCTGATCGATGACGGCCTGGTTGCCCTCGAGGTCGAGTCCGTCAGTGGCCAGGACATGACCTGCGTCGTTAAGAACGACGGCCTGATCGGCGAGCGCAAGGGCGTCAACATGCCCAACGTCAACATCTCGCTGCCCGCCATCACCGAGCGCGATCGTCAGGACATCCTCTTTGGCCTGACCGAGAACATCGACTACATCGCCGCTTCCTTCATCCGTGACGGCGAGTCCGTCCGCGGCATCCGCGAGCTTTGCCGCGAGAACGGCGGCGAGCACGTGACGATCTTCCCGAAGATCGAGTGCGCCCTGGGCGTCGAGAACTTCGACGAGATCCTCGAGGCTTCCGACGGCATCATGGTCGCCCGTGGCGACCTGGGCATCGAGATCAAGCCCGAGCTCGTTCCGCACATCCAGAAGGAGATCATCGCCAAGTGCAACGCGGCCTACAAGCCCGTTATCACCGCTACGCAGATGCTCGACTCCATGCAGCAGAACCCGCGCCCGACGCGCGCCGAGGTTGCCGACGTTGCTAACGCCATCTACGACGGCACCGACGCCGTCATGCTCTCTGGCGAGTCCGCTGCCGGTAAGTACCCGGTCGAGGCCGTTAAGATGCAGGCCAGCATTGCTCTCGAGACCGAGAAGTACCTCCCGGCCCACGCTCCGCTCGAGGTTCCGGCCGATGCTCACGGCACCCGCGTTGTCAACAACGTTGTGGGTATGTCCGCTGTGAACATGGCCACCACCGTTGGCGCCAAGTGCATCACCGTGCCGACGACCACCGGTCGTACCGCACGCCTGATCTCGCACTTCCGTCCCAACATGCCGATCTGCGCGTTCTCCCGCCACGAGTGGGCCGTCCAGCAGATGATCATGTACTGGGGCGTTATCCCGCACCAGGCCGAGATTACCCAGGGCACCGTCAACGGCACGATCGTCAAGGCGATCGAGACCGCTAAGGAGCTCGGCTACGTCGAGGCCGGCGATCTGACCGTCGCTACCGCCGGCGATCCCCGCATGAGTGTTCAGCTCGAGGACAAGGTCTCCTCGACCAACGTCGCTTACGTCGCTCAGGTCCGCTAAATCGTACTTGCAAGCAGATTTGCACAGAAAAAGGGCCCGGAAGGCTTTGCCTTCCGGGCCCTTTTTTAGACCGTCTTCGTATGCCGCATCATCGATTTGTGTTCAGTCGCGAACCTTTCCGATGTCGAGCGTACCACCGAAGATGCCCTGCGACGGGAGCTGTTGGTCAATTGGGATGAACTGTTCACCGTTAAGCCGGCCGGCTAGCAGCTAGCGATCAGGGGGACTGCGGGAACATCAGAAGCAGCAACGCGAGCTGCAAATCCCGCCTCGGTTAGCTCGATGACCTCGGTAAACGTTGCGTCGAAGAACTCCTCAGTTAGCAGGCGGTATGGCGGATGATCGGGCTCACCGGGGTTTTCGCGCACGATCTCGTGCATGACGCCGATGGTCTTGAGCACATACTCCTTATGGATGGGATACTGCCCAAAACGCGTCGCCGCAGTATACAGGCGATCGGTCGCGCGCGGAATCGAAACAATGCCCAGCGTCTTGCCAAACCAGTCAAAGTCACCTTGCTTTTTAATGCGGAATTCCTCGCACGGCTTGCCGCCGTGCGCCTCCAGGTACTGATTCACGCGCGTATTCCATACGGTATCGGCCACCAGATGCGACCAGACGCCCAGCGTTAAATCGAGCAGCGACTGCGCCACGTCACCGGGCGCGAGCGAAAGCTCGCTAGCACCGGGACCAGCAACCGGCTCGGCGTCCTTGTAGCGTTGGGGATAATGCACCCGATTGAGTCGCTCGCGCTCCTCGGCGATCGAGGTCGCGGCAGCCGGCGTACCAACAGACGCCCCTTTGAGCAGCGGCGCCACATAGGTATCCCAGAACTCGTGCTCGCGCGGCTTAGGGATAGGCTCGGGGTTTGCAAAGTGCGTAATGCGATACGGAATGGGATCAGCGATACCAGGGACCATATAGCCCACGAAGATATCCGGAACCACGCAGCCAAACAAAAAGGCATTGCGGTCGCGCACGCTATTGGCAAGCGCGCCGGTGCACTCCAGCAAACGCTCCGTCTGAGCGATATGAATGTTCCAGCTTGGCATAGCCACCCCCATAAAAACCTGGATAACTATACCATCACGGCAAAGCCGCGCGGGCCGCTACGCACGCTCTACGCAGCAACTATTCCGCAGCGCCGCTCTCGGTTCCATACGACGACACCGGCGCCTCGACCACATGGTGATATCGATCGATATAGATGGCGCGGGCACCCAGGCGTCGTACCAAATCCTGATGGTGCGTGCTCATCAAGACCGTCTTACCGGCAGCAACATAGGCCAGTAGAAAGTTGACCACGATGTCGCACGAGTCCTCGTCAAGTCCGTTGGTAGGCTCGTCGAGCACCAGGATATCGGGGTTCATCGACACGACGGCAGCCAGCGCCACGCGCTTCTTTTGCCCGCCCGAAAGCTGATAGGGCGAGGCATCGACCAGATCGGCAACCTGGAACAGCTCCATGGCATCGCGCACGCGGCGCTCGAGCTCGTCTGCCGGCAGCCCCATCTGCGCGGGACCAAAAGCAACTTCCTCGCCCACCGTAGCGCAGAACAGCTGGGCGTCGGCATTTTGAAACACAAAACCTACGCGCTGATGAAAACGCTGAGCGGCCGCGGAATCCTTTAGAAACGCCGCGTCGATCGCGTGCCCGTCAAACAGGTATGCCCCTGCGTCCGCGAGTTCAAGGCCGTTAATAAGGCGCATAATCGTCGTCTTACCGCAGCCGTTGGGACCGAGCAGGGCAACGAGTTCACCACGATCGACCTGCAGCGACACACCATCGACAACCGTATGGCCCGCATAGGAGAACACCACGTCGCGCAGCTCGATGAGCGGCGTGGCCTCGGCGCCGCCCGCACCGTTCGTGCCCGCCGCACTATTCATATCGATCGTCAAAACGTCGCC
>CABQHR010000012.1 GCA_902463875.1 uncultured Collinsella sp. | reverse complement strand
CTCACATAATCCTGCTGGCGAATGTAGGCAAACGCCATGTCGGAGTACAGGCGGTCAAACGGCACCTCGACCTGCACGAGCTCGCGCGGATCCTTCTCCACGCGGCGATAGGCCAGGCGCTCAAACTTGCTATCGAAGCTAAAGTACTGGCGCTTCTCCTCCGTCTTGCACTCAGCGTCAATATACTCCTCGGCGAGCTCCACCAGACGCTCCAGCAGCGGCGTCGCCGTGGCCAGGTCGCCCTGCGCCAGATAGTTCTCGGCATACGTGATGTCTTCCAAGCTGATAGGCAGGTCCATGGCTACTCCTCGAACGGAACGAAACGCGGCAAACGCCGCTTGCGGTCAATACACAAAACCCGGGTCTCTTACGAGGCCCGGGCGTTCAATTTTGGTAGCCCGTACCAGATTCGAACTGGTGATCTCCGCCTTGAGAGGGCGGCGTCCTAAACCGCTAGACGAACGGGCCATATGTAGCAAATGCAATGGCTGGGATGGAGGGAGTCGAACCCCCATTGACGGAACCAGAATCCGCTGTCCTGCCATTAGACGACATCCCAATGACTGCATCGCTGCGCTCGGCTGTGCCTTTGCGCAAGAAAGAAATATACGGGAAGTCCGGCCGTGACGCAAGCCCCAATTTTGACTTTTTTGAAATTCAGTCAAATACGGCCAACACGTGAAGGACCTGTGAAGTCGACCGCTGCACACGAAGGGCAAAACGCCGCGAGCGGTAGCCGTCAACCGTTGGCAGATTCTACCGCGAAAACGATAGCACCAGGCAACACAATCGAAGTATCAATGATCACGTAGATATCGAGGCGCCATGGACGAAGAGCTTGATTACCTATGGGAGACCCTGGGCCTCGAGATCACTGCTGACCTTTGGCCCGAACGGGACAAAATCCATCCCACTCTGCGCCCCGCCATCACGGTGATGCAGGCAAAATACCGCCGTGCATCCTTTTTGATCATGCGGATGTCATGGCACGCGGGACTCCCCGACCTTAAGCGAATCCAGGCAAGCCTCGTCGAGCTGTCCGGTATGCCGACTGTCATATCCGAGGCGCACCTGGAGCAGCGACAGCGCGAGCGACTGCAACAGCAGCGGATTCCCTTTATCTGCCCCGGTGTTCAGGCATATCTGCCCTTTATGGACGAGGAGTACTGGAGCGGCAAGCCCAACAAGCACGTAAAGGTCTACGATCCGCACGAATGGGCGCAGTTGGAGGACTGACTGGGGCAAGCCTGCCGGCGGAAAGTGCGTCCCAGATTTCAAGCTCAAACCGGTCCCCACTTTCCGCAGCCGCTACAGCAACGCCTCGACCCAAGCCGATTCCCTAAAGCCGGGAATCGCAAAGTCGTCGCCCACCAACAGCGGACGCTTGACCAGCATGCCGTCGGTCGCCAGCAGCTCGTAGCACTCCCGATCCGTCATGCCCGTATCTAGACGCGCCTTCAGGCCCAGCTCTCGATATTTCATGCCCGACGAATTAAAGAAGCGCCGCACCGGCAGTCCCGAACGAGCAATCCAGGTCGCAAGCTCATCAGCCGTGGGATTGTCCAAAACGATATCGCGGTCGATATACTCTACCCCGTGTTCGTCCAGCCATGCCTTGGCCTTCTTACAGGTCGAGCACTTGGGATATTCAACAAACAGTACGGTCATGGAAATCCTCCGAATATAGATCGGCCAACGCAGGCACACGCCACACGAGGCGCCTTCGCATGATGGGCCAATTGTAGCCCACGGGTCACACGCTAAACGAACCGTACCCCGAATCCGCGTTTGATGAACGGCAGCAGCTCCATTGCCTCGGGCGTGATATGACCCGCAACGTTCATGCGCTCGTCACCGGGAAGATCGACCCGCGCAATCTCAAGCTCGCCTTCGTAGCGCCCATAGCCGCTATTGCTCACAGCGATCGACCCCGTCTTTCGTGACAGGCCGGCACCGGCATCCATCGGCACGGAATCCGGCTTAAGCGTCGTACGTGACTCCTGAGACCTAAAGATGAGGACACTCGAGTCGGGCCGGTCGCGATGAATCTGCCCGCGCACATAGGCATAACCGGGCTCAAGCTCGCATTGCAGGTCCACGTATCCGGCGGAAACTTGAGCAAACTGCGCCCAGCCCGCATCGGAAAGATCGGGGTCGCCGACCAACACAATGTCGCAATCGGCGCCATGTGCAAGCTCAAGCATATTGAGAGCAACCTTTGACGCGCGACCGCGCTGCGTCTCGACCGTCGGCAGTCCCTCGAATACCGGCCCGCGAACGTTAGCATCGCCCGGCACAAAAGCCATGATTTCGAATCCAAGCGCCGCAAGACGAAGATTCACCCGAGCAATGTCCTCCAGAGCTAAACCGGTATAAGGCTTGGGGTAAAAATTGTGGCAGGCGGCAAAACGAGTCACATCGGCACCGGCCTCACGCCACGATGCGATTTCATCAGAACTCACCGTCGATGCATTGACCACAATGCGAAATACACCGGACAGCTCCGCGACCCGCCGGGCGCTAAAGCCATAGTCCAAACGAAGGTATTCCAACCCCAGATCGCGCAGGTCCTCGATGCGCTCAAGCCCGAGCAAATCGCACGTGCGCGGCCCCACATCGGCAATGAGCGCAATGCCGCGGGCGGAAAGCAGCGACAGCACATGACGGACCTTATCGGTATACGCCGCTCCCCCATCCTCGGGAATATGCAGCGAGGTGAACGCATAGCGCGCACCCGCCGCGGCACCGTGTTCAATCGTCCGCTCAATATCCTGCAGAGGGTTGGAAAGATAAATCGAAATACCCGTTTTCACGCTTCAACACTCCTTTAAAAAAGGCCGGCGGAGCAGTTAGCCCCGCCGGCACAACCATAGCATCAAGAAATCTGCCGCGCGCCGCGAGCCCTGAGCAACACGGCTCGCGATATCAAACTACTCGCCAAAGAACTCGTCGATCTTCTGCTCGTCGACGCCAAAGAACCACGTCAGGACAAAGCCGGCGGCATAGGCAAGCAGCATAGCGGCAACGTAGCCGAGCTGCTGGCCAGGAACGACGATCAGCAGGCCAAACAGACCGGAAACGCCCTGAGAAACCGTGCCGATGTGAAGCAGCGCCGCGAGCGCGCCGCCAAATCCGGCACCCAGGCAGGCCGTCACAAACGGACGAACGAGCGGCAGCGTAACGGCATACATCAGAGGCTCGCCCACACCGAGGATTCCAACGGGAATAGACTCTGCGACGTACTTCTTGAGCTTGGCGTTCTTGGTCTTAAAGTACAGCGCCAGACCGGCACCGATCTGACCGCCGCCAGCCATCATAAGGATGGGGAGCAGGTAATTGATGCCCTTGGTAGCGCCGTCGGGATCGTTGAGCATAGCGTGGATCGGCGTGAGCGCCTGATGCAGGCCGACGGAAACCAGCGGCAAGAAGCCTGCCGACAGGATATAGCCGCCCAGGACGCCCAGCTTCTCGAAGATAAAGGTCAAAACGCTAAAGATGGCAGTCGTCAGCCATGCGCCAACCGGCTGGATGACGAGCATCAGAGCAAAGGCGCCGATGATGAGCACCAGCAGCGGGGACAAGAACGTGTCGAGTGCGTTGGGCATAACCTTGCGAATCTGACGCTCCATCCAGGCAAAAAATGCGCCAGCGATAAGAGCCGCGATCATGCCGCCCGCTGCGGGGTTGTACTGCGCATTGGTGAGCGGCAGCAGAATGGCAGTGGCAGGATCGGCCGCGCCAGGCGCAAGCAGGGGCATGGCACTGTTGGCGATACACATCATGCCGGCGATGCCGCCCAGCGCAGCGGAGCCGCCAAACTCACGTGCCGCGTTATAGCCCACCAAGATGGGCAGATAGGCAAACAGGGCCCAGCCCATGGAACGAATGCCCTGGTACCACCACTCGCCCGCAAGCGCGCCTGCCGTCGAGACGTTAATGACGTTGCAGATACCGTTGATGAGGCCAGCCGCAATGATGCCGGGAAGCAGGGCGACGAAGACATTGGAAATCTTCTTGAGGAAGGCCTGAACCGGCTTGGACTCGTACTTTGCCTTCTGCGCGGCCTTGTTTGTGGCCGCAGCGTCAACCACGCTCTCGTCAGCAACGCCTTTCGCAAGGCCGGTGAGCTTGGAGAACTCCTCGAGCACCTTATTCACCTTGCCCGGACCCAGCACGATCTGCATCGTGTCGTCCTCGACCAGACCCATCACGCCGTCGAGTGCCTTAATGCCCTCCGTGTCGACGTTGCCCGTGTCTTTGACGGTCACGCGCAGGCGCGTCATGCACGCCGCGTTTGCCAGCACGTTGTCTTTACCGCCCAAAAGGTCCAGCAGCTTTTGAGCCAGCTCTTTGTTCGTCATAACTCCTCCTTGTATTGGGTATCTCGTCTGGATGTCATATCAGCTCACGCCGCGCACCTATTGGGCATCGGCATTGCTCTTCCCATGGACACTCACCGCAGCACGGACATGGCCTCGCGCTCGCTCAAGAGCTACCGCAGCCTGCTCGGCATCGCAGTCCAGCAGCACCGAGCCAATAGCGGTTTTTACGTGGCCGCCGGCATCTGCAAGCGCCTGAATAGCGCACTCGCGCGTGCAGCCGGTCGCCTCCATCACGATGTTCTGGCCGCGCACCACCAACTTCTCGTTCGTCTGCTGCACATCGACCATCAAGTTTTGGTATACCTTGCCGATCTTAACCATGGCACCGGTCGAAATCATGTTGAGAATGAGCTTTTGAACCGTTCCCGCCTTGAGCCTCGTTGAGCCGGTCAGTACCTCGGGACCGGGCACGGGTTCAATGGCAAGATCTGCGCTCTCCCCGATCTTCGACCCTTGGTTGCAGGCAATTGCGATCGTCTTGCACCCAGTTGCCTTGGCGTACACAAGGCCGCCCACCACATAGGGAGTACGACCGCTTGCCGCCAGGCCAACGACAAGATCCTTGTCCGAGAGTCCACGCCCCTGCAGGTCGCTCGCGCCAAGCTCCTCGCTGTCTTCGGCACCTTCGACAGCCTTGATAAACGCCGTCTCGCCTCCGGCAATGAGCCCGACAATCAGATCGGGTGACACGCCAAACGTGGGCGGACACTCCGAAGCGTCGAGTACGCCCAGACGACCGCTGGTGCCTGCGCCCATGTAAAAGACGCGCCCGCCGCGCTCGAGTGCCTCAGCAGCCCAGTCGATTGCTGTGGCAACCTGGGGCAACACTTTCGTGACCGACTGGACGGCACGAAGATCCTCATCGTTCATCGTCGTGACGATCTGCAGCGATGTCATCGTATCGAGGTCCATTGACCTTTGATTACGCTGTTCGGTCGTGAATTTTGTTAAATCGAGCATTTCATTCACCTCATCTTTCCTGTTTCTCGATGTAGTTTTGCTTAATGACATGCGTCGCTCGTTCGTAGTCGCTGGCAACGTAAGCAGCGTACAGGGCATCGACAACCATAAGCTGGGCCATACGCGAAGCCATGGCACCGCTGCGGACCAAGGGCTCACTCGCAGCGACGCCGAGCACGGCATCGGCCATGGTGGCAAGCTTGGATGATCCATCTACTTTGGTCACGGCCACAACGGGACAGTTGTGACGTTGGGTCTCGGCGGTGCAGTCCAGCACCTCTTGCGTCAAGCCCGAGTAGCTAAAGGCGATTGCCATATCGCCCTCATGCATGTTCTTGGCACACAAGAGCTGATCATGCCAGTCGTCGTACAGATGGCACTCTTTGTCGACACGCATGAGCTTTTGCGCCAGATCGTGCGCGACCAAACGAGAGGCACCAATACCGAACAGATTGACCGCGCGTGCCCGCTTAAGATAGGCCGCACATCGCTCCAAGACGGTGTAATCGAGCGTTCGCGCCGTCGCTTCGATCGTGCGCACGTTGCTTTTCATCACCTTCCCCACGATACGTTCGACGCTGTCATCCATGGAGATGTCCTCGAGGGCAACGTCTTTCTTGTCACCCAAGAGCGCCAGCTCGGCAATCAGTTCGCGCTGGAACTCCTTGTAGCCCGCAAAACCCAAGCGCTTGCAAAAGCGCAAAATGCTCGAGGGCGAGGAGAACGTGGCATCGGCAAGACCGCGGACGGACAGCCCGACCACCTCGTGCGGATGAGCGCTTACATATGCGATGACATTGCGTTCCGCCGGGCTCGCGCTGAGCTCACGCTCGCGAAGCCGCAAAAGCAATCCGTTTGCCATCTCAAACACCTCCGTTGAGAAGAATTAAAGACCAACGAACGATTCGTACCGGATATAAACAGCTTTTACGGTACATTGTGCCGTATCGTGGCGCACAAAGGGCGAGCGTTCTACCGCTCGCCCCTCAAATCCGACCGCTCGGAAATACGCGCGACACAAAATAATTCAACAAGATCGCATTATCAAAAACGGGCTTGTTACCGGCTAGCGCCTCGCATGGGCGCCGATCGGCCGAGTCGCATGGCGCACCAACACCGCTGCCAGCAATACCAGCAGCATCGCGGTGACATAGCCCGCAGCATCGAAGCCCAAGTCGATCATGTCGAAATGTCTGCCGGGAACAAAAATCTTATGCACCTGGTCGCCAACGGAGCAGGCAGCGCAAAAGGAGTGTAGTCTAAATAGCAGTGTCGTTGTAGCAAAATTTGAATCGCAACAAGAAGCGACAGGGCTGCCATCTCCTAACCCGCCTCGCGCATCCAGCGATCGAACGTCCCCACGCACACGCCCAGGCACTTTGCTGCCTGGCTGCGGGTAATATCGCCTGCCTCATAGCTATCGCGCACCAGCTCAAACTGAGGAGGGCACGGCTTGCGAGGTCGACCGAAACGAACCCCTCGCGCCCGCGCCGCCGCAATCCCCTCCGCCTGGCGCCGATGGATATTCTCGCGCTCCACCTGCGCCACGTAGCTCAGCAGTTGCAGCACAATATCGGCAATCAGGGTGTTGGTCACATCCGACGCGCCGCTGGCCCTGGCGCGCGTGTCAAGCAATGGCATGTCCAACACCACAATGGCAACCCCGAGCTCCTTGGTAATGCGTCGCCATTCCTCAAGAATCTCGGAGTAATTACGACCAAGTCGGTCGATAGAAAGCACCACCAGCACGTCCCCGTCTCCCAGGACGTGCAGCAGATCGCGATACCGCGGGCGATCGAAGTCCTTGCCGCTCGCATGGTCGGCATAAATATTCGCCGAGCCCACGCCATAGGCGCCCAGCGCATCCAACTGCCGATTTAGATTCTGATCGCGCGAACTCACCCGCGCATAACCGTACACCGTCGCCATCTCATCCCCGCTTTCTTGTAAACCTGCCAAAAAGGGACAGGTTTATTTTGGTAGGATTTACCTCTCCAATAGCAGGTAAGCGGGCGGCCGTGCAGACGGCAAGGTAGCCATGATCCAAATGCGGAGGGCGGCCCCGAAAGACCGCCCTCCGCTCTCCCGTCATGAGTCGAGATTTGGCTAATGGATAAGCTTAAAGTCCAAGTGCCCACGCGTGGTATTGACGCGCGAGACCTCGATAATCACGCGCTGGCCCAGTTCATAGCGAGTCCCCGTGTCGGCGCCCGTCAGCGTAAGCGCATCCTCGTCGAACTCGAACCACTCGTTGCCCAGACTCTTGATCGAAACCAAGCCTTCGACCTGCGTCAGGTCCAAGCGCACAAAGAGGCCCATGCTGCTGACCCATGAGACCGTTCCGGCATAGCGCTCGCCCAGACGGTCCTCATAGTACTGGGCAATCTTGATCTTTTGCGTCGCATGGCTGGCGGCATCGGCCGCACGCTCCGCATCGCTGCACGCACGGCAAATCTGCGGCAGAATGCGCGGCAGCGACTCGCGCCCCTTGCCGATCAGCCGCGGCGTACGGACCAAGGCGTCCTTGCCGCCGAGCTGCTCATAGGCCAACTGCAGTTTGAGCACGCGGTGCACTACCAGATCGGGGTAGCGACGGATGGGGCTCGTAAAGTGACAGTAGCACGGCGCGGCGAGCGCAAAGTGGCCCTCGTTGCGCGGCTTGTACAGCGCACGCTGCATGCTGCGCAGAAGCAGCGTGTTGACGAGCGGTGCGTTTGCCGTACCGGCGGCAGCATCAACTGCAGCCTGCAGCTCATCGGGACTCCCCAGGGCAATACCGGCAGCACGGCGATCGTCGATGATGCCCAGCTGCGCCAGCGCAACGGCGGCACCGTGCAGGCTATCGGGGCTCGGATCCTCATGCACGCGATAGCAGGCCTCGATATCACGGTCTGCCAGCCACTCGGCCACGCACTCGTTGGCGAGCAGCATGGCTTCCTCGATAAGCGACGTGGCACACGAACGCTCACGCGCCACAATCTGCACGGGTACTCCGTCCTCGTCCAATAGAGCGCGAATCTCGGCCGTGTCAAAATCGACTGAGCCGCGGACGCGACGAATACGACGGCGAAGTTCGGCGAGTTCGTTGGCGGCGACAAGGAAATTGCCGAGGTCGACGTTGCAGCCGCGGGCGGCCTTCTCGCACGCAAGACCGCGCTCAAGCGCCTCCTCGCGCGAGGCCTCAGCAGCCGCAACATCCTCGGCCGCACCCTCCAGCACCCCATACTCCACCGCGCCGGCACGCACCAGCAGCGCCTCGGCGCCGTCATAGTCCATACGCACACGCGAGCGAATCACGCTGGGGTACGGATCGTAATGCCGCACGCGACCCTGCGCATCGAGTTCAATGTCAACGGTAAACGCAAGACGGTCCTCGTCAGGGCGAAGCGAACACAGGTCACAGGACAGGCGTTCGGGCAGCATGGGAAGCACGCGATCGGCCAGATACACCGATGTCGCACGATGGCGAGCCTCAAGATCGATATGCCCGTCCCAAGCCACATAGTGAGAAACGTCAGCGATATGCACACCCAGCTTGTAGCCACCCTCGGGCGTGCGCTCAAGCGAAATGGCATCGTCAAAGTCGCGCGCGTCGACCGGGTCGATCGTGATGACAAAGCGGTCGCGCAGATCGCGGCGGAGCGGGTCCTTAAGCGCCGCGGACACATCGAGCGAAAGCCCCTCGGCCTCGTCCAGCGCGGCCTCGGGATAGCTATCGGTATAGCCGTAACGCGCCATCACGTATTGAACGCCCAAATCGGGCGCGTCATCTCCGCCAATGCGGCGTTCGATCGTCACGGTGCCCGATTCCAGGCGCGTCGGGTAGGTCAAAATGCGCGCGACAACGGCATCACCCGGGTGGACGCCCAGACGATCCGCCGAGGTATCCTCGGGCAGAATGAAGAAGTCGGCCTTCAGGCGCGAATCGAGCGGCTCGATCACACCGAGCGGACCAGCGGTCTGGTACGTACCCACCACGCTTATGGCTGCGCGCTCAACCACGCCATCGATCACGGCGCGCCGCTCACCGTGCGGGCTGTTCTTAATGCTCACGGCAACGGTATCGCCATCCATGATCTCGCGCTTACCGCGGCCCATAACCTTGTAGTCGCCGCTCTCGGTTATGACATAGGCGCCATGCTCATGGAGCTGCACGCGCCCGGTCAGGCTCGGACGGCGTTCGCTGCGCACCGGCCCGCGCTTATTGCGAGCTCCACGCTTATGCTTGTTATTGCGCCCCATGGCGCCTCCTTGCTATCGATGACGAACTCCAAAGAGTCTACCCAAATGATTCGCTTTCCTGCCGTCCCCTAGGGATCAAAAAACGGGCCGCCCCATAAGAGACGACCCGTTGGAAGGGATGAATTCCAGGCATGCCTACACGCGCAGGTAGCGGCGCATGGCTATGGCAGAACCAAAGAGACCGATAATCACACCGACCAGAATCAGCGCAGCATAGGTCACCAGGTAGTACTGCATCGGCAGGGCAAACGACATCCAGCCGATGCTCTCCTGCAAACGCGGAATCATCAGATTGCGCAGCAGCTCCAGAACGCCGATGGAAAGCAGCGAGCCCAAAATAGCCTGCAGTACGCCCTCGGTGATAAACGGGCCGCGAATGAAGCCGTTGCTGGCGCCGACCAGACGCATAATCGCAATCTCACGACGACGCGCCGTGATGGACAGGCGAATCGTGTTGTTGATGAAGATGAATGCGATAAAGGTCAGAAGGCCAACGAGCACCACGGCGGCGATGCGGATGTAGTTGGTCACCTGGAACAGGCGGCTCACTTCCTCCTGGCCGTACAGCACGCTCGCGTTGACGTCGCCGTCATCCGCGATCTTCTGGAAGTCGGCGTTCTTCTTGAGCTTCTGGGCCGTGCTCTCGACCTTGGACGGATCGTCCATCTCAATTGCAAACGAAGCCGGCAGCGGGTTCTGGCCATCGAGCGCGCTCATGGTGGCGTCGGCGTTGCCCGACATCTTGCTCGTATACTCGGCCAGCGCGTCGTCCTTGTCCTTATAGGTCACGGACTTGACGTTATTCCACGTCTTAAGCTCGGCCTCAAAAGCCTGAACATCGGCCTGATCGGCGTCATCGCTAATGAACGCGTTGATGACAACCTGATCCTCGACGGTGCCGATCACGGAGTTCAGCATCGCGGAGCCCATGATGAACAGGCCGATGATAAACAGCGAAAGGAAGATCGTGATGACGGCGCCGAGCGAGGTAGTCCAGTTACGGAAGAAGTGACTGATTGCCTCTTTGAAGGAGTAGCCCACGTTAGTTGGTGCCATAGTTGCCGTAACCTCCCCTCTCCTGGTCGCGGATAACGTGGCCGCCCTCGAGGGCGATCACGCGACGGTGCATGCTATCGACCATCTCGCGGTCGTGCGTGGCGACGATCACGGTGGTGCCGGTGCGGTTAATACGCTCGAGCAGCTTCATGATGCCCAGCGAGATCGCCGGGTCGAGGTTACCCGTGGGCTCGTCGCAGATCAGCAGCGGCGGACGGTTGACCATAGCGCGGGCGACGGCAACGCGCTGCTGCTCGCCACCGGAAAGCTGGTCGGGCAGCGAGTCCATCTGATCGGCCAGACCGACCAGACGCAGCACCTCGGGCACCTGGCTGCGAATGACGCCCTTGGGCTTGCCGATGCACTGCAGGGCAAACGCCACGTTTTCGTAGGCGGTCTTTTGCGGCAGAAGCTTAAAGTCCTGGAACACGGCGCCAATCTGGCGGCGCAGGAACGGAACCTTGCGGTTCTTGATCTTCATGAGGTCCTGACCGGCAACCAAGATGCGGCCGCTCGTCGGCTTGACGTCGCGGTTGAGCGTCGACAGCAGCGTGGTCTTACCCGAGCCGGAATGACCGACCAGGAAGACGAACTCGCCCGGATAGATCTCGATGTTGATGTCGTCGAGTGCAGGCTTGTTGGGCTGTGCCGGATAGATCTTGGTGACATGCTCCATAAGGATGACGGGCTCGACACCGGCCTGCTTGGCCATCTTCTTGCGGCTGGCCTGCGGATCGATGGGCGCAAACACCGACGTAAAATCGGGGTTGTTGAGCGCGTTATCGAGGCTTGCGACCTCGGCTGCCTGATCGCTCTCGACCACCGGGGCAGCAGGCTGCGTGGGATCGGGAATAGCGACAAAGAGGCCAGACTGCGCAGGCTGAGGAGCCGGTGTCGCAGGAGCCATGGGGTCGGGAATGCCGGCCATGCTAGGCTGCGGCGCGGCGGCGCCAGCCTGAGGCTGCTCCACGCGAGCGGTCACGGCCTGAACGGGCTCAAAACCCGCCGTGCCAGAAAGCGCGACATCGCTGGTGGGATTGTAGGCAAAGGGATCGGATGCCGGCTGTGCCTGATCTGCCGGCTGAGTGGGGGCCTGAGCAACAGGCTGGCCCTCTGAATCCGGAGTGGCGAAACGACTGCCCTGGACGCCTGTCTGCGTCTTGGGGGCATCATCGCCCGCACCGGAGGTACGGAAGTGGTTACCCACTGGTGCTCCTTATCGTCGTGCGTTTAAACTACATGAGCGCTTTGTATTTTAGCAGCATTAGCTTTGCTGCACATAAGAAGCATGGCGGGCTTTGGATTCCCGTCGGCCCCCTTGAATATCAACTTCATCCGAACACCTCCCCCGTCCGCCTCAATCGGGTATACTTCAGTCATTGTGAAAAGCCCTAGGGCTTTTAGCGGCTGCGGGTACCTGTACCTTCAGCCGCATTTTTCTTATCTTTTGGAGCCGATATGGGAGATTCCGGCACCGCCACAACAAGGGAACGGCCACTCATCGGCGCCGCCCAGCAAGTCCGCCACCTCAAGGACCGAGGGGTCCGCTTCGAGCTGACAGACGAGCGGGAGGCCGAGCGGTTCCTGCGAGAGAGCAACTTCTTCTTCAAGGTGAAGGCGTTCGCGAAGTGCTTCTCCCGCTACACCAACCCCGACTCGGAGCACTTCGGCTCCTACATCAACCTCGACTTCGCCCACCTCGCCGAGCTCACGAGGCTCGACCACCACCTTCGCGAGACAGTCCTCTCCCTCACACTCGACATCGAGCACTACATGGAGGTCGAGCTCAACAAGATGATCATGGACGAGGGAGACGATCCCTACGAGCTCATGGCGTCCTTCTTCAATTCCGAGCGCGAGAGAAAGGTCAGGGTACTCGAGAAGAGGGTCGATCTCGACTCTGTTCGGTCGAAAGCCCCGACGGTCATGGGCCTGTCCGGAGACCTGGCCGCCTAGGACGCCGAGACCGTCATCTCCGCTCTAGCCTCCATTCTGCACCTTGCATCGGATTCGCTCGACGGGATAGACCCCGAGCACACCGAGAGGAGTCTCGCCGGGCTGGGAGGGTCCTCATACACCCGCGGGCTCATCGAGAAGTACGGAGACCCTGGACACATGGCGGTCGAGGAGCTGGGGATCGACCGCGAGCTCGTGTCACTCACTAAGAGAGCGCCCATCGTCCACGACTTCACCGCCCTCGCCCTCTGCTACATGCACATAGCCAAGAGCGAGAACGCAAGAGGGGACGCCGCCGGGCAGCTCCGAGCCCTGCGCAGACGATTCATGGCGCACAGGGACTACTTCTCCAAGCAGGGCGAGCTGAAGAACGGCCTGGCCATGCTCAGCGAGGTCATGGACAAGACGGCTGACCGGCTCTCACGGCCATAGCGGACACGTCTCGTAGCACCAGAAGTCAGCTCTCCGCATCCATCACCGCCCAGCCCACAGGTGCAATACTCGGAATAGATATTAGACAAGAGGGACAGGTGGCCTGATAGTCCCCCGATTTTGTCCTGCGCTGCATCGAGGCGGAGGCATATACCGTCTTTCGAGCGCGCGTGACGCCGACGTATAGCAGGCCGATTTCCTCGATAAGCCCGTCTGGCGCTCTGCGCATCGACCCGAAGGCAAAGGGAGCCCAGAAGCTTGACGCTGCCATCAAGGCATGGCAGGACGCACAGGAGAACCTCAAGTCGGGGAAGATGACTCGGGACGGTTACGGTCTCCGGCGCGTCTCGTTCAAATGACCAGAGCGGTTTGGGAAAGCGAATAAGCTCCCTTTCCGCCTGCCACACCCTCGCATATCCGCCACTCACCGAGCATCGCTGACTGCGGTTTCCCCCATTGCATGGGACGTAAATTTCAAAATTCCGCGCACATCCCGGCGCCAAACCACGTTATGCCCTATAGGAGGTGAGGGAAGAGAATGCAAGGCTTTCCATACGGCAGCAACGGCAGGACGGACGCGCCAGGCCGCGAAAACGACTCTTTGGTGGGGCGCTTCGCAGAGGAGCACTACGACGAGGTATACCGCTACTGCGCGCGAAGGCTCCCCTCGAAAGAGGATGCCCGAGACGTGACTCAGGAGGTGTTCCTTCGACTCGTGCGGAGCGATGCGCTATACGCCGAGCATGGAAAGCCCCTCGCGTATCTCTACACCTGCGCGCGCAACGTCTGTGCCGACTTCTACCGAGGCCAAAAACCGGTTGGCACCTTGGACGAGGACGATGCGCCGGCAATTCCTGACGCGCGGCATGTGGACATGGACGGACGGCTGATCATGGCAGATGCCCTTGCCCGCCTTACGGAAGAGGAGCGCGAGGTCATCGAGCTGCGCTACGGCCAGGACCTGCCTATGTCCGACATCTCCGCCGTGACGGGGAAGTCGAGGTTCGCCCTCTATCGAATCGAGCGGCGCGCGCTCGGCAGGCTCAAGGAACTGATGGGAGAAGGCCATGAATGACTCGAAGCTAAAGGATGCGCTGAGGAGCTACTACGCCGCTGACGCGGCATCCCCCGACGCTTCGGCGCGCAAGCGCACCTTGCTGCTCGTGGAAGCAGAGGCGGCTCGCGCCTGCGGAGGCGCGAGGGAGGCGGGTTACATCCCGCTCTGGCGGTTCGTCGCGAGCCAGGTTCGGTTCGTGCGTCCCTGGGCATGGATGCTCCAGATCGCGCTTCTGGCATGCATGCTCGTTCTCGTCGGTGAGATCGGCCCGCACTCGGGAAGCCCCATCGTCGTCATGGCGGCATCGGCCCTCTCGGTTGCCATAGCGGCACCATCGGTATTCAAGAGCTTCGAGACCCGCGTCTGCGAGATGGAGTACTCATGCCGGTTCAGCTGCGTGCAAGTGCTGGCGAGCAGGCTTTTGCTTTTCGGCCTGGCCGACGTGCTTTGGATTACGCTCGCCGTTGCGGCAGTGCCAACGCTCGCGGGGATCGACGCGCTTCGCGTACTGCTGTACGCATGCACGCCGTTCTTCTGCTCGTGTGCCACCTGCTTCTATGCGGCGCGCCGTCTGCCGGGCAACTCGCTCGTCGCCAGCGTCGCTCCCGCGATGTCCGTACTCGCGGCGCTCTGGCTGCTGAGCGCGACGTTCCCCCTCTGGTACGAGGGTGCGTCTCTCGCCGTATGGGTCGCGGCGCTCATGGCCTCCATGGCGCTCGCCGCCCTGGAGGCGTCAAGGCTCATGCGCTGCGTCTCGGGCGGCCTCTCGCCACACCTGTCAAAGGCGGCGCTCTAGCTCTCCTCCTGCTTATCTGCAACATCGAACGAAGGACAAGGAACGAACATGGAACTCAGGCTCGACAGGCTCACCAAGCAGTTCGGCAGCCATATCGCTGTCGATCGCGTGAGCTTCAGCTTCACGCCCGGCGTCTACGGCCTACTCGGGGCCAACGGCGCGGGCAAGACCACGCTCATGCGCATGATATGCGACGTCATGAGGCCGACATCGGGAAGCGTGCTGTTCGGGGGCACCCCCATAGACCAGCTTGGCGACGGCTATCGGGCGCGCCTCGGGTACCTGCCCCAGGACTTCGGCTACTACCCGGATTTCACGGCTTGCGACTTCATGATGTACCTGGCATCGCTCAAGGGGCTCACCGCGCAGCAGGCGAAAGTGCGCACGCGCGAACTCTTGGGCGTTGTCGGCCTCGCAGAGGCCGCAAAGCGGAAGGTCAAGACCTTCTCCGGCGGCATGAAGCAGCGGCTCGGCATCGCCCAGGCGGTGCTCAACGACCCGTCCGTCCTCGTGCTCGACGAGCCCACCGCGGGGCTCGACCCCAAGGAGCGCGTCCGCTTCCGCAACCTCATATCCCCTCTCGCCCAAGACAAGATCGTCATCCTCTCCACGCACATCGTCTCGGACGTGGAGTACATCGCCGACGAGATTCTCGTGATGCGCGCTGGCGGCATCATCACGACGGGCACGGTCGAAGAGATCACGGGGGACATCAGGGGATGCGTCTGGGAGTGCGCTGTCGCCCCGAGGGAGGCAGACGCCATGTCGGCATCGCTCACGGTGGGCAACATCCACTACGCCCAGGACGGCTCTGCCATCGTTCGCGTGGTGGCGCAGCAGCGTCCGCATCCGAGTGCGCGCGCCGTGGAGCCGACGCTGGAGGACGTCTACCTCTACCTCTTCCAAGAGCAGTCCGGGTGCCTGCCGGTT
Source organism: uncultured Collinsella sp. (assembly GCA_902463875.1). GTDB lineage: Bacteria > Actinomycetota > Coriobacteriia > Coriobacteriales > Coriobacteriaceae > Collinsella. Next base: position 3,566 of record CABQHR010000012.1, on the reverse strand, counting down.
TCGCAAACGAAAGCGGAAGTGGGGCAGGACGCAATCGCACGCAGGAAAGGAGCGCACCGTGGGTAGCCTCATCAGATACGAGCTCAAGAAGATGCTCTCAAGGCGCGTCTCGCAGGTCTCTATAGCAGCCGTCCTGGTGTTGGTCGCGGTCATAGCCTTCTTCTACGTAACGTCCCAGTACGCCCTCGAACCCAAGGAGATGGGCACCGAATTCGAGGGCACTGCCGCCATCGCCCAGATAAAGGCAAACGCGGAAGCGCTCGCAGGCCCCATCACCGACAAGAAGGCCACCGAGGCGCTCCGCGAGTTCAAGGAGTTCGTCGGTCCGGACGGCGAGGTCAAGGAAGAGTACAGAATGGACAGAAAGCCCTACGGGGAAAAGGCGGACGAGTACTGGGAGTTCAGAGCGAAGAACGGCTCCCTTATGGCGCTGCTGACAAGCCCTTGGATGCAAGACAACCAGATGCCCGTGTCCGCGGTAGCCACTATCGACACGACTGGCACCGTCGACCTCTACGGACAAGTCCGCTCGAAGATAGTCTCCGAGCTCCACGCGAACGGGGCCCTCTCGTACAACGACGAGGAGAGGGCGTTCTGGAGCGAGAAGGCGCAAGGTGTGCACACGCCCATCGAGTACGGATACGCAGGAGGGTGGGCGGAGTTCCTCAACCTCGCCCAGTTCCTCATATTCGCGATGCTCGCAGTCGTGATAACGTGCGCATCGGTGTTCAACGGGGAGTACCGGGCCAAAACCGACGCCATCCTGCTGTCCACCAAGTTCGGCAAATCAAGGCTCGGGCGCGCGAAGGCGGCAGCCTCTGTGATCGCGGCAAGCGCCATATACTGGGTCTTCACACTCGTCTTCCTGGCAATACCGCTCGTCTTCTACGGAGCCGACGGCGCAGGTCTACCCATCCAGATCTGCAACATCACATGCACCTACGGCATAAGCCTGTCAGCCGCCGCCCTCATATGCTGCCTCGTCGGGCATCTCGCAACCCTCGCCCTCCTTGGGATAGTGCTTGCGCTGTCGGCCAAGGTAGACAGCCCCATGGGAATCCTCGCAGTCGGCGTTGCTCTCATCTTGATTCCGATCTTCGTGCCGACGATGACGAGCAGCATCGCGAACCACATCATCTACCTGTTCCCCTACGACGCACTGAACCCCTTGAACCTCTTCGACATGGTCTCGTACGCCATAGGCCCTGTCGTGGTCGAGCTCCCCGTGTTCCTCGCTGCTTTCTACCTTCTGCTTTTCGCGGCGGGCATTGTTCTCGCGATAAGGACGTTCAAACGCCATCAGGTTGCCTGATGATGTCAAGCAGAGCCGTTGCCGCCAAGAATGCATGAATCGGCGAACCTTCGAGTGATTGCGTACCATCTGGGCGAAGATGGATTGTCTGAAGGCGGGAGTTAATCCCGCCTTCTTGTTATCGCGCCGCCGATTTAGCTCGCAACGCCCTGGCCTGCGGGTGCCAGCCCCGAAATTTACTCCCTCTTTCTGACCTGCGGAAACTCACGTATGTCAGGGCGAAATCCTCTCCGATTCGCCTCTGGCTGTTAGGGTTTAGGGCTGAACGTTGCGCAACTGCGCCCTGGCCCGACCGTAAAACCTCTCTAACTTCTTTCCCCGCCGCCTTCAAACACAAAGCCGGGGTGCCCTCCACATGGAAGGCGCCCCGGCTTATTCGTTACCCAATGCGAAAAGCGGCTCTCAAGTTAAGGCCAAAGCAGACCGCCTTATGCCAAGAACTCCTTGGTGGTTGCCACGATGTTGGCGGCGTCCAGGCCATACTTGTGCAGGAGCTCGGCGCCCGGGCCGGACTCGCCGAAGGTGTCGTTGACGCCGATCTTCTTGAGTGGCGTCGGGCACTGCTCGCACAGGACATCAGCGACGGCGCTGCCCAGGCCGCCGATCACGGAGTGTTCCTCGACGGTCACGACGTGGCCGGTCTTGGTGGCGCTCTTGACGATCAGGTCGGCATCGATGGGCTTGATGGTGTGCATGTTGATGACCTCGGCATCGATGCCCTCGGCAGCGAGCTGCTCGGCGGCCTCGAGGGCCTCGCCGACCATCAGGCCGCAGGCGATGATGGTCACGTCGGCACCCTCGCGCATGACGATGCCCTTACCCACCTCGAACTTGTAGGTCTCGGGGTCGTTGATAACCGGCGAGGCCAAGCGGGCAAAGCGCATGTAGACGGGGCCATCGCACTCGTAAGCGGCGCGCGTCACGGCGCGGGCCTCGACGTCGTCGGCGGGAACGATCACAGTCATGCCGGGGATGACGCGCATGAGGGCGATATCCTCGCAGCACTGATGTGTGGCGCCGTCCTCGCCCACCGAAATACCGGCGTGCGTGGCGCCGATCTTGACGTTGAGGTGCGGGTAGCCGATGGAGTTGCGGACCTGCTCAAAGGCGCGACCAGCGGCGAACATGGCAAAGGTGCTCGCAAAGGCAACGCGACCGGTGGTTGCGATACCGGCGGCAACACCCATCAGGTTGCTCTCGGCAATGCCCACATCGAAGAAGCGGTCGGGGCAGGCCGCCTTAAACTTGCCGGTCTGCGTGGCGGCGGCCAGGTCGGCGTCGAGGACCACAAAGTCATCGTGCTCGTTGGCGAGCTCGACGAGGGCCTCGCCGTAGCTTACGCGCGTGGCGATTTTCTTGACGTCTGCCATCCTAGAGCTCCTCTCCGGCGGCCGTGAGCTCTGCCATGGCCTGCTCAAACTGTTCATCATTGGGGGCCTTGCCGTGCCAACCAACCTGGTTCTCCATAAAGGACACGCCCTTGCCCTTCAGGGTCTCGGCGATAATGGCGGTCGGCCGGCCCTTGGTAGCGCGAGCCTCGGCAAAGGCGGCGCGGATCTGATCGAAATCGTTGCCGTCGGCAAGCTCCACCACGTGGAACTTAAAGGCGCGGAACTTGTCGGCGAGCGGCATGGGGTCGTTGACCTCCTCGACGGGACCGTCGATCTGCAGGCCGTTGTGGTCGACGATCACACAGAGGTTGTCGAGCTGCTGGTTGCCGGCAAACATGGCGGCCTCCCAGACCTGGCCCTCCTCGCTCTCGCCGTCGCCCAGCAGGGCGTACGTGCGATAAGTATCGCCCCAGTGCTTGGCGGCAACGGCCATGCCCACGGCGGCGGAGATGCCCTGGCCGAGCGAACCGGTGGACATGTCAACGCCCGGAGTGTCGTTCATGTTGGGATGACCCTGCAGGTGGCTGCCGATGTGGCGCAGCGTCTCAAGATCCTCCTTGGGGAAGAACCCGCGCTCGGCGAGCACAGCGTACAGACCAGGTGCACAGTGGCCCTTGGAAAGCACAAAGCGATCGCGGTCGGCCTTGCGGGGATGGGCCGGGTCGACGTTCATTTCCTCAAAGTACAGATAGGTCATGATGTCGGCAGCGCCGAGCGAACCGCCCGGATGGCCGGACTTGGCAGCGTGCACGCCGGTGACGATGCCCTTCCTTACCTCGTTGGCAACCTTTTTGAGCTCTTCGTCGCTCATTGTGCCTTCCTTTCATCCTCTTTAGACAAGATGCGCACGGCACGGAAAGGTA
>CABQHR010000011.1 GCA_902463875.1 uncultured Collinsella sp. | reverse complement strand
TTCCCGAGGACGCCAAGCCCGGCATGATCTATGACGGCTGCCACTGCGGTACGGGCCATATGACGGTGCTGCCTACGGGCGATGTCTATGCATGTCGCCGCATGGAGAGCAAGGTGGGCAACGTTGCCGAAAACTCGCTGGAGGAGCTCTTCTTCTCTCCGCAAATGGAAGCCAAGCGCGATTTTAAGAAGTTCAAGAAATGCTCTAAGTGCGAGCTCTTCGGTTGGTGCCGTGGGTGTCCTGCGGTGACGTACGGCTACACGGGTGACATGTACGATGCCGATCCCCAGTGCTGGAAAGAGATTGAGGAATAGGATTGCCATGGATACGCTTGAGCTCATCAAGACGAGGCGGTCGATCCGTAAGTATGCGGACAAGCAGGTGCCTCGCGAGGATGTCGAGAAGGTGCTCGAGGCGGGGATTTATGCCGCCAACGCCGGTGGCGGACAGCGCAGCAAGGTGGTTGCCGTGCGCAACGCCGAGCTTGCCGCACGCATCGGTCATATGAACATGGCGGGCTTTAGCCGTGCGGGCCTGGTGGGCAATTATGTGAGTCGCGATCATCCGAGCGTTATCGACGACGCATCCATCAAGAATGGTTTCTATGATGCGCCGACGGTGCTCTGCATCTTTTGCCGGGAGCGATTTTTGTTCAGCGTTGCCGATGCTTTCGCTATTGCGCAGAACATGGCGCTCGAGGCGCATGCGTTGGGGCTCGGAAGTTGTATCGTGAGCCGAGCTGAGACAACCTTTGCGAGTGACGAGGGCCAGGAGCTGCTCAAATTCTGGGGCGTGCCAGAGGGCTACATCTGCCGAGCATTCGTGACGCTCGGCTACTGCGACGGCCCCTACCCCGCCGCCAAGCCCCGCCGCGACGGCCGCACCCTCATTATCGAATAACGGAAATGATCCCTCAGGGACGGAGGTAAACGGATCATTTGCGGCGGCCCCATGTAAAAAGCTGTACGTCAGCATCCAAAGATGTCGAAAAACGACGATTTTAGATGCTGACGTACACGTTTGATTCCGGCAGGGGAGTAGGGCCTAGGCAATCATCGCGTCGAGCGTAATGAGCTCTCTGAGTCGCTCCGTGCGCGTTTGGCCATGACGTTTCGCCTTTTCGTCGAACGCCGCAAGAACCGATTCGCCCACACGTGCCGACAAAATAACGCTTGGCTCATCGGAGATTGGCGGTCTTCCCAACTTGATGGTGTGGCACTTCGGCCATTCATCCCTCTCGTATGCCTCTGCGGCTTTCTCCAGCTCTCCAGGGGCAAATCCCATCATCTTCTCGAGCTGCTTAGCATCCATTGTGCCTCCTATCGATTGGCATAATGTCGAGCGCTGGTTCGTGGTCTTTCTTTTTGTATACAGTTTCGTAGACAAAAATACAAGCAGATTATCGGGCCAATTACTTGTCTTGACTGGACTTTTCGATAGGTAATGAGCATCGATAGCTCTTTGCTTTGCAGCTTGGAATTTGAACGTTCGCTGAACTTCCGAAGAGGGAGCGATTTAAAACTATCGAGATTCTGACTAAGGGCCTTTACTGGTCTTCGATAGTGAGATCAACTTAATTCGCGACACAGTGTGTCGTGAATTGAAGTAGCCATTGGGGACGTATTAACGACTAGTCATTTAAGAACGTCAAAGTGCCGGATTTGTCATCTAGAGCCATTCTCCAACGACTATTTTGAACACGGCCCTCTCAGCAACTTTTTCCAGAGGCGTCAGACTGTCTCAAGCGGATAGTCATTTTAGGACGTCCCCAATGACTAGGCTGCAAAAAGCTGTACACCAGCATCCAAAGATGTCGAAATATGTCGACTTTGGATGCTGGTGTACATGTTTGGGTCGTTAGCTTTGGCGTTGGACGTGTTAGAGCAGGTTCTCCTGCACCCATGCGATGATGTCGCTCGACTCGTAGAGCGGCTTGCCGTCGATGAACAGGCAGGGAACCTGGCGTTTTCCTCCGACGGCGATGAGCGTCTGCTCGGCATCGGGGTCGGTCGAGATATTGCGCTCGGGGATGGTCACGCCATTGTCCGCCAGGAAGCGCTTCACCTTAATGCAATACGGGCATCCGGTCATAACGTACAACACGAGTTCGTGATGAGTAGCCATAGGTCTCCAATCGGTTGAGGTTTCGATTGAAATACCCAAAGCTGCTGCGGTCTATGCGTGAGCCGACGACTCGATCGCCTGAACCAGAAACGCCGTGGCGCCGGCGCCGCAGGGCTTGTCGTAGTAGTCGATAAAGCGCTGATCGGCAAGATAGCCGTGGGCGAGGCCCAGGTATGCTTCGTCTTGGGGCTCGTGTCCCCAGTTGAGGCCAATCCAACGACGGTGCATCGCAACAAGTTTTTGAGCCTCGCTGCTCTTTGGGTCGCCATCGCCCATGGCAATCGAGAGCTGGCCCAGAATAGCGCGCTCGAGTTCTTTCATGTCGTTCCATGTCTGGGGATCCATGTCCAGTAACGTTTCGTTTGCTGCATCGATAGCCTCATCGCCATAGCACGCCCGTGCCTCGGCGCCGTAGCGCTCCTCGTTTTCCTGCACGGTGCGCCAGCGCTCTAGTTGCGGTAGGACGGCGCCCATGAGCGAAACGGCTTCGTCGAGTGACATGCCGGTGTTTTTCGCCAGGCGCGGGGCACAATCCTCGATCATTGCCTCCATGGTGGTCTCGTAGGTGTACTTGCCGTGGTCGTAGCACCATTTGCAGTAATGATCGGTCGTGGCGCCCGTAGCGTCGGTGCCGCAGTCATCGGGCGTGAGCAGCATGCCACAGCTCTCGCAGTAGTGCTCGGGCATTTCGAGCAGATGGGACAGTGGCTCTCCGGTCACGGCGGCAATGAGCTTCATCATATCGATGCCCGGCGTGACCTCGCCGCGCTCCCAGCGGCTGATGGCTTGGCGCGTTACATAGAGCTTGGCGGCGAGCTGCTCTTGGGTGAGATTGTTGGCGCGACGGACGGCGATGAGTTTTTCTGCAAAGGCCATGACGGCTCCTCTCTGCTGGTTGATGGCTTAAGCATACGCGGCGGTAGGCACCCTTCCAAGCAACCGTTGGTTGCACGTTCGGCGACCGCAGTGGGGGATTGTGCGCAGCGCCTCGTGCGCCCATGCCGTACAATGACCGGCATGGAACCTATCGCACACATACATACCGATCTGCCGCAGAAGTTCGGCATTCCGCGCAACAGCTTTTTGGCGCCTCATCTACAGGGGCGCATTGTCTTTGAGCCGGAGTTTGCCTCTAACGCCGCGGTTGCGGGACTCGAGTCTTTCTCGCACTTATGGCTGCTTTGGCGTTTTGAAAATGGAACGCCCGGCGGCACGGCAGAGGATATTGCTGCCGATGTCAAGATGCGGGACAAGGCCGGTACCAATGCTAGGTGGTCAAAGACCGTGCGTCCGCCGCGCCTGGGTGGTGCCGAGCGCGTGGGCGTGTTTGCCACGCGTAGTCCGTTTCGCCCCAATCCTATCGGCCTCACCTGCGTAAAGCTTGACCGTGTTGAGCTCACCGATAACGGTCCCATCATCTATGTGTTGGGCGCCGACCTGCGCGACGGCACGCCCATCTACGACATCAAACCCTACATTCCGTTTGCGGACTGCCACTCCGACGCGACGGGCGGCTGGATCGAGGACAGCCCGTGGCAAGAGCTCAACGTCGAATTCCCGCAAACGCTGCAAGACAAGGTCCCGTCCACAAAACTGCCCGGTCTGATCGAGGTCCTTCGCCAAGATCCGCGCCGTGCTGGAAGCAAGCACGAGCCCGATCGCGTTTACCACCTGGCTTACGCCGGGCTTAATATTGCGTTTACGGTCGATGGGACACAGCTGACCGTAACGGCCGTCACCGAAGCTCAGGACTAGCTGGCCGCCCGCCCTCATCAGTCAAATTCAACCCCAAAACCCGTGCCAAAGCCGTCCATCCTGGTGGACAATAACGCCTACCGAACCAATCCACTTTGCACGGGAGCCCAGCATGAAATACGACTTCACCTCGCTTATCGACCGCCACGGTATGGATGCCATCGCCGTTGACTCCTGGGGCGAGATCCCCGGTATGGCGCCAAACGCACCCGATGAGGGCTTCGACCGCATCCCGATGTGGGTGGCGGATATGAACTTTGCTACGGTGCCGACGGTTCAGGAGCACATCATTCAGCGTGCCCAGCACCCTATGTTTGGCTACTTTGATCCGCGCGCCGAGTACTTCGACCGCATCATCGAATGGCAGAGCCGTCGCAACGGCGTTGAGGGCTTGCTTCCCGAGCATATCGGCTATGAAAACGGCGTGCTGGGTGGTGTGGTATCGACGCTGCGCGCGTACGTCCAGCCGGGCGACGCGGTGCTGGTCCATAGTCCCACCTACATCGGTTTTACCAAGTCCATCGAGGCCGCGGGCTACCGCATTGTCCATAGCCCGCTTAAGCTCGACGACCAGGGCATATGGCGCATGGACTTTGAGGACATGGAACACAAGCTCGAGCAAAATCACATCCATGCCGCGATCTTCTGCTCGCCGCACAATCCCTGTGGCCGCGTGTGGGAGCGCGACGAGATCAAGCGCGCCATGGACATCTATCGCCAGTACGATTGCGTGGTCATCTCGGACGAGATTTGGTCGGACATCATCCGTCCTGGGCACAAGCACATCCCGACGCAGTCGGTGAGCGAGGACGCGCGCATGCGCACGGTCGCCCTTTATGCGCCCAGCAAGACCTTCAACCTCGCGGGCCTAGTCGGCAGCTATCACATCATCTACAACGAGACGCTGCGCGACCGCGTGTGCGCCGTGTCCAACAAGACCCATTACAACGAGATGAACGTCCTCTCGATGCACGCGCTCATCGGCGCCTACCAGTCGCAGGGCTACGAATGGGTAGACGAGCTCAACGAGGCCATCAAAGACAACGTCGACTACTTCTGCGATTACGTGGACGAGCATTTTAAGGGCGTGGCCTATTCGCGTCCGCAGGGCACGTACATGGTGTTCCTGGACTGTACGGAGTGGTGCCGCGCGCACGGTCGCGACGTTCAGTGGCTGCTCGACGAGGGCGCGCGCGTGGGCGTGGGCTATCAAGACGGCCGTCCGTTCCACGGACCCTGTCACATCCGCGTGAATCTGGCACTGCCGCTTTCGCGGGTAAAGGAGGCGTGTGAGCGCCTGGACCGCTACGTTTTTGGGGTATAGGGGGCGCTCGATTCAAGTGCTGCCCCATGTGCCCACGCCGTCAAAATGCGTGGGCACATGGGGTGCAGAGGGTAGCGAGCGCGTTTTCCGCATTCGCTACTTTTCATGAATCTGCTTGCCGCAAAGATGTTCAATCGAAATCTCGTAGAGTTGGACGCCCTTTATGTCTTTGGCGATCTCCTCCTCGACTTCTTCGGCAGAAGGGTAGTACTTAAGCGCGAGCTGACGGACTTTGTCCTCGATAAACGCGGGCGCTTCATCTACCAGGCGGCAACGGCCAAAGACCACAGTGCTCATGACGTAAGGAGCCCAGTCGCCGTCCTTGTACCACTCGTTGCCGTAAACGGTAAAGCAGACTTTATCATCATGCCTGAGTGAATCGACCTTGTGGCCAGCCTTGGCGCCATGGAAATAAATCTTGTCGTGCTCGGCGTCAAAGAAGTAGTTGACGGGAATGGCATAGGGGTAGCCATCATCGCCGTTGACGGCAAAGACGCCGCGCTTGCAGGTAGCGAGCAGTTCGCGCGCTTCCTCGTCGGTGATGGCGCGTTTCTTTCGACGTAAGGGCCTAAACATCGTTGGCTTCCTTTCTGCTGCGCATGGTGGTTGAGCACAAACTATAGCGAAACAGCCCCGTTTTTCTTGATACAGGCGAGTATGTTTTTGAGCTTGTTAAAGTCGAGCGGTTTGGGCAGATGGGCGTTCATGCCGGCGTCGTGTGCCGCCTTGGCGTTTTCGGCAAAGGCGTTGGCGGTGAGCGCGATGATGGGGATGTCGGCCGCATCGGCCTTTTCGCTCAGGCGGATCGCGCGGGCTGCCTCGTAGCCGTCCATGCCCGGCATCATGATGTCCATCAGGATCGCATCGAAGCTGCCGGCGGGACGACTAACGTATAGGTCGACTGCTTTGTTGCCGTCGGCGGCGCGCGTTACGACGATGCCTTCGCTTTCGAGTAGAGCCTGGGCAATTTCGGCATTGAGCTCGTTGTCTTCTGCCAAAAGGACGTTCATGCCGGCAAGCGAGCAACTGTATGTCTGCTTGGACGCACGTTCTTTTGCCTGAGGGTTCTTGTCGATATCGAGCGGTATCTGGACGTTGAACGTGCTTCCCGCGCCAACCTCACTCGAAATCTCAATCGTGCCGCCCATCATATCGATGAGCGATTTGACGATAGACATGCCAATGCCGGTTCCTTGGAACTTGCTGCGCGCATCGTCGCCTTCCTGGGCAAACGGCTCGTAAATGTGCGTCAAAAACTCGGGCGTCATACCAATGCCGGTATCCGAGACGCTAAAGCAAAACACGGCGTGCTCGTCGTCGACCGGTTTGATGGTCGATGAGAACGTGACGGTGCCTCCGTGCTTGTTGTACTTGATGCTGTTGTCGAGCAGGTTGACAAGGATCTGCCGAATATGGGTGGGGCTGCCGATCATATATTGGTCGACAGCGTAGGGCTCGCTGGTGTCGAGCATGGTTATGCCGCGGTCCGATGCGCGGAGCTTGCGCAGTACGAGCGCATTGTCGCACAGCTCTTTAAGGTTGAATGATTCGTGCTCGAGCGTCACTTTGCACTCCTCGATCCTGCCCATCTCGAGGATGTCGTTAATCAGTGACAGCAGGTGATTGGCGGCAACGCGCGCCTTGGCGCGGCTTTCGCGGGCGACCTGCATGTCGCCTTCTCTCAATTCCTCAATTTCGATAAGGCCTAGGATGCCGTTGAGCGGCGTGCGTATGTCGTGGCTCATGCGCGTGAGGAAAGCGGTTTTGGCGGCGTTGGCGGCATCAGCTTTCTGCCGTTCCTCCTGTGCGCGGTAAAGCGACCAGACAAGGATGGCGATGCTGGTGAGCAAGATGCAGATGATAACAGTCGCAATGGCGGTGCGGTTACGATAGAAAAACTGGAACGTGTCCGATTCTTGCGCCGAGTACGATGTGGGGAAATAGCTGTTTGCAGAGAGCGATTCACCTGCATTGACGATGCCCTTATTGATGATTCCCAGCAGCTCGGGCTTGCCGCGCGAAATTAAACACGATAGCTGCGCCGTGTTGGTGAGTTCCTGTGTTTCGAAATCCTCGATGTCGTAGGTGTCGCGGAGAGTTTCCAGGCGCGTGCTGGGGACAATGATGCAACGTGCCTTCCCCTCATTGAGGGCTTTGAGCACCTCGCCGTCATTCGAGTACTCGGTTACTGTTGCGTTCGGGAAGAGACTTTCGAGCTCAAAACGGTTAACGATTGTGCTCTTTGTACAAGCGATGTTCTTAAGGTCGCTGTTCAGGTTTTTGCCACTGTGAATGGCGGTCATCGAAACCGTTCCCATCGAGTTTGACTGGATGACTCCTGTCTGCTCGGCGAGCCAGTAGTCGCGAAACAATGGCAGGGCGACATCGATGGTTCCGTTGGAAAGGGCTTTGATCATTTGCCTGTTGTTCGAGAGTGCGATTGTTTTGACCGTAATGCCAAACTTGTCGTGCAACGTCGTTGCAAGCGAGGCGAGCGATCCTTCCATCTCGCCGTCGTCATTTTGCGTGCAGTAGGGAAGTTGGTTTTTAAGATAGCCGAGCGTGATGGTATTGCCGTTTGCTTTGAGCCAGGTGGTCTCGGGGCCGGTGAGCGATGACGAGCCACTGTTTTGGGTCGAGTAACTCGATTTGACTTCCTCGTTATAGCGCGGGTTATCGCGGGCGATGGTCGTCATGGCGGCGTTGATGTCGTTCATCAGATCGGGGCGGCTTTTGGGAACGGCAAAATAGTAGTCGCTCGAGCCTACGTAGAACATGGGTGACGCATCGGGCGACGAAATGGTATCGTTCATGATGACGGCGTCGACCTCGCCGTCTGCAAGCGCCTCAAAGAGGGCGCTGCCGGTGTCGATTTCTTTATAGGTGCAGGTGACGCCTTCGTCGGCGAGCCACTGCTGGCCGACGATAGTTTGCATAACGCCAGAGTTGCAGCCGATGGTGAGGCCTTGGAGCGCCTGGGGGTCACCCTTGGCCAGATCGTCGCGGTCGGGCCTGGCGTAGATGTAGTAGCGCTCGGTGCCCTCGGGGTTCGAGGAAAAGAGCAGCTTCTGCTCGCGTTCTGCCGAATACGAGATGTTGGGCATGAGGTCGATTTCGCCTGCTTCGAGCATGTCCATAAGCTCGGAGAAGGTGCCGCTAACGTATTCGTATTGCCAGCCCTTTGTGTAATACGAGAGGGTCTGGAGGTACTCGTAGCCCCACCCCGAGAGTCGCTCGCCCGGCATGCCTTCCTGGAAGCCTTTGTTGTTGACGAGCCAGCCAACGCGGACCGTCTTGACCTGCTGGTCGGAGTCGGCGGCAAAGGCGGGGGCGGGCATGACGGCGCTCAGTATGGCGAGCGCGGCAAGCGCGACGGCCAGGGTGCGATATAGAGCCAAGCGAAGGACGGCGGAAGGTTTCACATGAAATCCTATCGAGTTGAGACAGTTTCGCATAAGGATACCAGCTCAGCCTGCCCATTCAGCCGCCGCACCGCTAAACGGTTAGGTAGTCATTGGGGACGTTCTTAACTGACTAGTCGTTTAAGAACGTCCCCAATGACTAGTTCCGTTTGCGGGGGAGGCGTGGGACAATACCGAGCGAATGTGATTGGGCGTCTGGGAAAAGGGGTCGCGATGAACAAGTTGAGGACGCTTGCCGACGTGTTGCGCCAGGCTGGCTTTGCGCGCATCACGGGCCTGTTTCTCGTCTTCTATCTGCTGTGCTCGACGGCCGTCTGGCTGTCCGAGCCCACGACCCTTACGTTTGGCGACGGCCTCTGGTTTAGCTTTGAGACCGTATCGACGATCGGCTTCGGTGATATCCCGGCCGAGACGCCGGTTGCCCGCGCTATCACCGTCGTTTTGAGCGTCATCAGCATCTTCTACATCGCCATGCTCACGGGCGTGGCGGTGAACTACTGCAACACGCTCATCAAGATGCGCCAAAAGGACACCATGGCGCGCTTTATGGATGATCTGGAGCATTTGGAAGAGCTCGATCGTGACGAGCTTGCCGACCTATCGCGCCGTGTGCGCGAATATCGCCGACGCCAACGCTAGAACGGGCGCCGCGCGTCACGACGAGGGGGACTGAATATGAATATCACGGTATACCTGGGTGCCAGCGTCGGCAATGACCCGGCGTTTCTGCCCGCGGTGCAGGAGCTGGGCGACTGGATTGGCGCTAACGGACACGCGTTGGTATACGGCGGGTCCAAGTCGGGTCTGATGGGTGCGCTCGCCGATAGCGTACTCGAGGCAGGTGGACACGTGACGGGTGTTGAACCGAGCTTTTTTATCGAGGCCGAGTTTCAACATGACGGTATCGACGATCTCATCGTGACGAGTGACATGGCCGAACGCAAGGCCAAGATGATTGAGCTCGGTGACGCGTTCATCGCCTTTCCCGGTGGGACGGGTACGCTCGAGGAGATTGCCGAGGTCATGTCCGCCGTGTCGTTGGGGCATCTCGATGCGCCGTGCATTCTGTACAACCTTGGGGGCTACTACAACGATCTTAAGGCGTTGCTCGAGCACATGATTGATAAAGGGCTTTCGAGCCCGAGGCGCCAGCACGGCATCTACTTTGCCGACGATTTGCGCGAGATTGCCTCGATTATCAACGGATAAGTCTTGAGCCTGCCCCACTATGACTCCCAATGGTGCCGTTTGCGGCGCAGACGGTTGGCTCGTTCGGGTAACGCTCGCTCTACAATAAAACGTATCTTTGCCGAATTTGACCACGGGAGGTCCCGATGGATAGTCTTGCAAAACCCAAAAACCGTGCGCTGTTTTTAGTTAGCGTTGCCGTGACCGGTGCGTTCGCAGGCGCCGCGGTCTGGCTGTTCTTTTTTGCGATGGAGCACGGTGTCGACTATCTATGGACCGAGATTCCGCACGCGCTGGGCGTCGCTTCGCCTGAGCTCGCGAGCGGCCCGTTCGGTTTTCTGCCGTACCCGTTTTTTGTCTGCTTGCTGGGCGGCCTGCTGATCGGTCTGTACGAAAAGATTACGGGCACCAAGACCGATGACCTCAACCAGGTGATGGCCAAGGTTAAACAAGACGGTCGCTACCCGTACGACAACCTCGGCAAGCTTTCGCTTGCGGCATTGCTGCCGCTGCTGTTTGGCGGAAGTATTGGACCGGAGGCCGGCCTGACCGGAGTTATCGCGGGTCTGTGCAGCTGGGTCGGCGACCGCATGCGTCGCTTTGGCGCCGAGTTTAGGGAGCTCACGCTGCTGGGCACCCAGGCTGCCCTGACGGCGCTCTTTACCGCGCCCGTGTTTGGCTTTGTGGCGCCGCTCGCCGGTAGCGCCGACGGCCAGGGCGCTGGCGAGGACTCCGCGTCCGATGAGATCACCATCAAGCTGCCCAAGGCGCAAAAGACCGTGGTCTACGGCATCGCGATTGCCGGCGGTCTGGGCACCTATCTGCTGCTCGGCCAGCTTATGGGCGGCGGCATGGGCATGCCCAGGTTCGAGGCCGCCCAGGTGGGTAACCTGGAACTTGTCTGGCTCATTCCGCTGTCGCTGATCGGAACAATCTGCGGCTGGCTGTACTTTGTCTCGGAGCACGCGAGCGAAGCGCTTGTCCATGCCATAGGGGAGCGCCCTGTCGTCAAGGCGATGCTGGCCGGTCTGGTACTTGCCGCTTGCGGTACGGTTCTGCCCTTCACCATGTTTGCCGGCGAGACGCAGGCCGACGTGCTTATGGAAACCTATCTGACCATCCCCGCCGGTGTGCTCATCGCGACCGGTCTTGTTAAGGCCATGCTGACGCCCGCCCTCATCAACCTTGGTTGGCGCGGCGGCCACTTCTTCCCGGTTATCTTCTCGGGTGTGAGCCTGGGCTATGGCCTTGCCATCCTCACCGGCGCAGATCCGGTCTTTTGCGTCGCCGTCTGCACGGCATCAACGATGGGTGCGGTCATGCGTCAGCCGGTCATGGTCGTGGGCCTACTGCTCATGTGTTTCCCGCTCAAGGGCATTGTCTGCATGATTATCGCTGCAGCCATCGCCGCCGGCATTCCGCTGCCCAAGCCGCTGCGCAAGTAGCGTATTACGCTTTGCGTTTGTTTAGAACTCGTTTTAAAGAAGCCGCGCGAGGCCGTTTGTTTACGGCTCGCGCGGCTATTGTTTAGAACTTTCTCAGCACGATGGCGATGGTGTTGAGGTATTCGAGCGCGCCGGCTTCAACGGCAGCGCGGTCGCCTGCTGCGTACTCGTTGTCGCAGGCGAGCCAGTCTTCCCACGCTTCGTCCGTGCAGAGCATAGGCTGCATCGAGACAATCTCGACGCCGGGGGTCGGCTCGATCATGGCGCGCCACCAGGCTATGTCGTGCATATAGTCGAGCTGCTCGGGTGCCCAGGATTTGAGCAGGCAGGCGGGCAGGTTGTCGTGGCAGTCGCGAACCATGCCGGGGATGCTTAAGTAGAGCATCCCGCCTTGCTTTACGTAGGGGAGTAGGCGCTCGTCCAGATAGTGCGGGTCACGGCCGTAGTAGTTGTACGAGTCGATGCTCACGACTGCATCAAAAAAGTCGTGCTCAAACGGCAGCCCCTGTGAGGCGTCCGCCTTAACAGGGTGAATCGTGTTGCGGGGAATACCGAGTGAATCGAAGAACGCGCGGTTTTCGACAGGATCGCTCCACAGGTCGACAGCATAAGTGTCAAACCCGTATTCGCGGGCAAGCAGGGCGCTGGTAATGCCGGTGCCCGACCCCAGGTCGCAGACGCGGACGCCGCAGGGGATATGCACATCGCGAAGCAGCTCTTCGCAGAGCTTGAGGGGATTGGGGCCCATAATCTTAGAGTGCACGAGTGCCGCGTCGAAGCTGGTTGCTTTTGGGAAGGATTGAGATTTTGCAGAGTTCATTGTTCTTTCCTATCAGGTGCATATGTGGCAGATGACGGAGGCGGAACGGCGCAACAAACCACGGCCGTTGGACGGCCGTTTTCAGGGTTCTATGCGATTGACCGTTCCCTAAAGAACAATGACCAAAAAGACATCCCCTTGGATGATCGAAATTGGGCCGAGGCCCGTGACGCCTTCATTGTAAGGCGTTGTGCACGGGCCGTGGACATGTCATTTGTCATATATTCGTATTTGCTGGCGACCGATTGTGGCCACGAGTGCGCCGAGGCTCGCGTTCGCTGCGCCTTACTTCCAAATTGCGAGTGCAGCGGTGCCCAGAACGATGAGAAAAAGGCCGGCGGCGCTTCGGCGCGACAGCTTTTCGTTAAGGGCCAGGTGCGCGAACAGTACCGATACGACAATCGATAGCTTGTCGATCTGCACCACTACACTCACTTGGCCTGCGGCGATGGCGTAGTAGTACAGCAGCCACGATGCGCCGGTCGCAATGCCCGATACTGCGAGAAAGGCAAGCTCGCACCGGTCAACGCGCGCGACCTGCCCCAGTTTTCCCTTGGCGGCAACGATTGCCCATGCCATGGCTAGTACCACGCAGGTGCGGATCGCCGTGGCCAGATTGGATTCGACTCCTTCGATGCCAACCTTGGCAAGGATGGATGTGAGCGCCGCGAACACGGCCGCGCCGACGGCGTAGACGAGCCAAGTCCGATCTTGCTTCTGACCCACGCCAGTGGATTGCTTCTTCTCGATCATCAAAAACGTGCCGAGGGTGATTACGGCCGTCCCGACAAGCTTTACGGCCAGACTGCTTGTCTCGCCAAAGAGCGCGATAGCGAAGAGCGTGGCGAGCACGGTGCCCATCTTGTCGACCGGTACAACTTTATTGACGTCTCCAATGCTGAGCGCCTTAAAGTAGCAGATCCATGAAGCGCCGGTGGCAAGTCCCGAGAGGACGAGGAACAGCCAAGACTTGGCCGCGATGCTGCCAATGGTTCCGATGGATCCAGAAACGCCCGCCATTCCCCAGGCAAATACGAGCACCACGCAGGTGCGGATGGCAGTCGCGACATCGGAATCGGTATGTTTAATGCCGCATTTGGCCAGGATAGATGTGATGCCGGCAAAGAAAGCCGATGCAAACGCTGCAGCGACCCACGACATGGGTGAAATGCCTCCCCAAGAACGACTGCGCCAAATCTACGGCGCACGTCCGATGATACCGTTCATGGCTACAGATCGCGTGCTCGATAGATCTTGGTGCTGATGGTGCAGCTGACCATGAATAGCATGAACGCCGCGACGGCAATTCCGGCGCACAGACATCCGATAACGGCGGGATCGGGATTCGCCCCGGCGAATGACATGAGCCAGTTGCTGATGGGGTTGGAGGAGCTCAGCATTGCCATGGTGCCGCAGCCAAGCAGGGCAAACAGGCCGACGGAAAGGCGCAGCGCCTCCATGTGTCCAAATCGGAAGAATATCGGCTGTGCAAAAAACACCATCATGAGGGAGATGAGCATCGATGCCGCCGAGGCGGTTGCGATTTCAAAGACCGTCTGGCCTGTCGAAGGGATGCCCATGTGATCAAAGAGCGGAAGGGCGAGGATGTTCAGAAGCGTAGCCGCGCATGCCATGACGGTCGAGAAGGCAATAATGCACAGGTAGCGTGCGCAGACGATGTCCTTGCGCGAAAACGGCAGCGTTGCCCGATAGCGCTCCCAACCGTTTTGGTTATCGTAGCCAGCCAGCGAGTTCATGATAATAATGGGTGACATGGCGCTGACCGCGCAGGTGCCGGCGCTCATGCCGGAATCGCCGTCTGTCGCGTTGGCAAGGGTCAGCACGACGAAAATGAACAGGCCGACGCCGGCGATGCTCGGGAGAAACGAGCGTGCGATGGCGGTCTCGGACTTAAAGGCGCGTTTCATTTGGAGGCTCCTGTCAGCGTAAGGCGCAGATAGTCATCGATGGAAATCCGGTCGCAGGGAATCTCGGGAAAGGCCTCGAGCGCTTCGCGGCGATTGGGAACCAGCACGTCAACGCTGTAGGCATGACGGGTGACGCGGGCGCCTTCGACGCAAGCCATCAGCTCGACAGCTTGCGCCTGGGTGCAGTGGGCAATGTCGGCGCGGTCGGTAATGTCCTCGCGCGGCATATCGAACACGATCGAGCCGTTATCGATGCAGACAACACGGTCGGCGGCACGTTCAAGATCGGATGTAATGTGGCTCGAGAACAATATGCTGCGCTGCCCGTCGGCGACAAAGGCGAGCAGCTCATCGAGCAGCTCCTCACGCGCCATGGGGTCGAGGCCTGCCGTGGCTTCGTCCAGGATGAGCAGCTCGGCCTTGTGGCTGAGCGCACACGCGAGCTGCAGCTTCATGCCCATGCCGCGGGAGAGGTCTTTGACCTTTGCCTTGGCCTCCAAGCCTAACCGGTCGATAAGGTCAGCAAACGTTTCGTGACTCCACGTGGGGTACGCCGGGCTTACGAGTGCCTCGACCTCGGCCACCTTGAGCGTGGAAGGGAAGGGGCACGTGTCCAGAACGAGACCGATGCGCGAGCGCGTGCGGCGCCGCTGTTCATCGGGTGCGTCGGCATCGCAGTGCTGTCCAAACAGATGCACCTTGCCGGTATCGAGCTTTATGAGGCCGAGCGCGGCGCGGATGGTCGTTGTCTTGCCGGCGCCGTTTGCGCCCACTAAGCCGACAATCTGACCGGGTTCTACGGTGAGTGTGACATCGCGCAGCGAAAAGCGGTCACTTACGCGGCGTGAGGCACCTTTGAGTTCTAGCAAGTTTTGCATGGTATAGCCTTTCTTGCAGATGGCTACTGCATGGTTTCGGGGGCTACCAGGTCGAGCATCTCGTGCAATTTATCGCGCGTGACGCCCAGGGCTTCTGCCTGTGTCGCTGCCTGCGCAAGCAGCTCTTCGATATGGCAGAGCTGATTTTCGCGCAAGAGTTCTTGGTTGCCCTCGGCGACAAAACAGCCCTTGCCCTGCACGGTGCAGATAAAGCCGAGTTGCTCCAGGTCGGCGTAGGCGCGCTTGGTGGTGATGACACTCACGCCAAGATCGCTCGCGAGTGCACGGATGCTGGGGAGTTTGGCTCCCGAAGCGAGCGCGCCCGAAAGGATCTGAGCTTTGACTTGCGAGGCTATTTGCTCGTAGATGGGCTTGTCGCTCGAATTGGATAGGATGATGTCCACAGCGGCTCCTTAGCTGTTGGGCTACACGTGTATATAACCGGTAAGCACAGTATATATACACTATGTACAGTTACGCAAGAGACAAATTCGGATTGGGCCGGCTACCCAGGCCCCAACTGATGAATTTGTCCTGATAGGCGCCCTAGAGCGGGATTTCG
The DNA here is from genome assembly GCA_902463875.1 of uncultured Collinsella sp. GTDB lineage: Bacteria > Actinomycetota > Coriobacteriia > Coriobacteriales > Coriobacteriaceae > Collinsella. The sequence continues at coordinate 3,955 of CABQHR010000011.1, read as the reverse complement.
CGGCTACAATAGTGCGGTTACATCGACGTAATGCACTCAATGCAAGAAAGGATCCGCATGGCAAGCCTGTCGGATGAAATCTCGTCGCGCCGCACATTCGCGATCATCAGCCACCCGGACGCTGGTAAGACCACGCTTACCGAGAAGCTGCTGCTCTATACCGGCAGCATCCAGACTGCCGGTTCGGTCAAGGGCAAGAGCTCGGCCAAGCACGCCGTCTCGGACTGGATGGACATCGAGAAGGAGCGCGGCATTTCCGTTACCTCCTCGGTGCTGCAGTTCACCTATAATGGCGCCTGCGTCAACATCCTCGATACCCCCGGCCACCAGGACTTCTCGGAGGATACCTACCGTACCCTTATGGCCGCCGACGCCGCAGTCATGGTCATCGACGGCGCTAAGGGCGTCGAGGCCCAGACCAAAAAGCTCTTTAAGGTCTGTACGCTGCGCCACATTCCCATCTTCACCTTTGTGAATAAGCTCGACCACGAGGCTCGCGATCCGTTTGAGCTCATGGAAGAGATCGAGAACGTCCTGGGTATCAATACGTATCCCATGAACTGGCCGATCGGCAGTGGTCGCAACTTCCGCGGCGTGTTCGACCGTCAGACCCGTCGCGTCATTGCCTTTGAGGGCGACGGTCACGCCAACGCCACCAAGAAGGTCGCCGAGGTCGAGGCCGAGCTGGGCGATCCTTCCATGGACGAGCTCATCGGCGAGGAGAACCACAAGAACCTGATGGACGACATCGAGCTGCTCGATGGCGCCGGCGACGAGCTCGACTTGGATGCTGTGGCCTGCGGCAAGCTGAGCCCGGCGTTCTTTGGCTCGGCGCTCACCAACTTTGGTGTGGAGCCCTTCCTCAAGGAGTTCCTGCGCCTGGCCCCGACGCCGCGCGCCTATACCGATACGCTCACCAGTGAGCCGGTCGATCCCTGCCGCGACGACTTTAGCGGCTTTGTGTTTAAGATCCAGGCCAATATGGACAAGAACCACCGAGACCGTATCGCCTTTGTGCGCATTTGCTCGGGCAAGTTCGAGCGTGGCATGGACGCCTTCCACGTGCAGGGCAACCGTAAACTCAAGCTTGCAACGGGCACGTCGATGATGGCCGATGACCGCGCCATCGTGGACGAGGCGTACGCGGGCGATATCGTGGGCCTGTTCGACCCGGGTATCTTTAGCATCGGCGACACCGTGTGCTCCGGCAAGCGCCACGTGCAGTATCCGCAGATCCCGACGTTTGCCCCCGAGATGTTCGCTCGCATTACGCAGGTCGACACGCTCAAGCGCAAGCAGTTCGTCAAGGGTATGGAGGAGCTTGCCCAGGAGGGCGCCATCCAGATCTTCCGCGAGCTGGGTGCCGGCATGGAGAGCGTCATCGTGGGCGTGGTCGGTGTGCTGCAGTTTGAGGTACTCGAGCGCCGCCTCAAGGCCGAGTATCGTGTTGAGGTCCGTCGCCAGCCGCTGCCCTATACGGACATCCGCTGGATTCAGAACGACCCCGATGCCATTGATATTCCGGGCCTTTCGCTCACGCGCGACACGCTGCGCGTCGAGGACATGCGCGGCGGCAAGCTGCTGCTGTTCACGAGCCCGTGGAACGTGGACTGGGCAACCGATCACAACCCCGATCTTATCCTGTCGGAGTTTGGCAACGTAGCCTTTTAATGCATCGGCGCGGTGGCCCTGTGGGGCTGCCGCGCCGTTTGCTTGCCTGATGCCGTGTGAGCGGCTATTATACCCATCGTCGTCTCAAGACCGTGACGTCCGAGCAGTTCGGGTCCGATATCCTGCTCGTTAAACCTAAAACCAAAGGAGTACATAATGATCAAGAAGGTCATGGAGGACTACAAGATCCTGTTGCGGAGCATTCCCGCGGCAACGGTTTCGCTGTTTTTCGTGAGTGTCATCATGATGAACCTGCTGGCCAACAAAGAGCTTATCAGCCTGCCGTATCTGGCACTCGATTGCGGCTTTGTGGTGAGCTGGGTTTCGTTTTTGTGCCAGGACATGATCTGCAAGCGCTTTGGCGCCAAGGCATCCATCAAAATCTCTATCCTCGCGCTGCTGGTCAATCTGGCCGTGAGCCTGTGCTTTTGGGCATGCTCGCTCACGCCCGGCATGTGGGGCGCCTACTACGACACGGGTATGATCGAGGTCAACACCGCCCTTAACGCCACCATCGGCGGCACCTGGTACGTGGTGCTTGGCTCTTCGCTGGCCATGCTCGTTTCTGCCGTGGTTAACTCCATGCTCAACCAGTCGCTCGGCCGTATGCTCAAAAAGAATAACTTTGCGAGCTTTGCCTTCCGCTCCTATGTGTCTACGGGTGTTGGCCAGTTTATCGACAACCTGGTCTTTGCCATTGTGGTGAGCCACACATTCTTTGGTTGGACCTGGGTGCAGGTCCTTATGTGCTCGCTGACCGGCGCTGTTGCCGAGCTGCTGTGCGAGGTCTTCCTGAGCCCCGTGGGCTATAAGGTCGTGCGCGGCTGGGAGCGTGAGAATGTGGGCGCTGAGTATCTCGAGCGCCACGCAACCGCCTAAGGAGCAAGTATGCGGGTTTTGATCACGGGCGCTTCGGGCGGTATCGGAGCCGCGTGCGTGCAGCGCTTTTTGGACGAGGGCCACGAGGTCGTGGGCTTTGACCTGCTGCCGGCGGCGGTCGAGCACGAGCGCTACCGCCATTTGATCGTTGATGTCCGCGAGCCGGACTCGTTTCCAGTTGACCTTGAACCCCAGGTAATCGTGAACGTTGCCGGTATGCAGGATTCGGCCGATGACATCGCCGCCAACCTGTGCGGCACCATCAACGTGACCGAGCGCTACGCCTTTGTAGGAGAGGGGCTTGCCGCCAAGCCAGCGCCTGCTATCCAATCCGTGGTCAATGTGGGGTCGGCGAGCGGGCATACGGGATCGGAGTTTCCCGCCTATGCCGCCAGCAAGGGCGGCGTTATCGCCTACACCAAGAACCTTGCAAACCGCCTGGCACCGCAGGCCATCGCCAACAGTGTGGACCCGGGTGGCGTTATCACGCCGCTCAACCGTTGTGTGATGGAAGACGAACACCTGTGGAGCCAGATTATGGAGCTCACACCGCTTAAGCGCTGGGCCACCGCCCAAGAGATCGCCGAGTGGATCTACTTTGTGGGCGTGACCAACCGCTTTATGACCGGGCAGAGCCTGCTGATCGATGGTGGCGAGGCCGGTCGCACACAATTTATTTGGCCCGAATAGGAAACGCGCCCGATGGGAAGCCGTCGGGCGCGTTTTTGATGTATCGATTTTTAGCCGAGACAAGTCCAGTTGACGGGGGTCGAGCCGTACTGTTCGAGTAGCCGATTGGCTTCCGAGAAGGGGCGCGACCCCATAAAAGCGGGGAGTTCTGCCGTGGCACGGTTGGCCGAAAGCGGCGAGGGGTGTGTGGATGCCAGACAGAACTTGCCGGTCGCCTTACCCGCGCCGATCGCGTCGAGCTTGCCCTCAACCATTTGCTGGGCAAAGCGGCCCCATGCCAAAAAGACGACCGGCTGGGGCAGCTGACAGCAGCGTTCGATAATATAGTCGGTGAGCGTGCTCCAGCCCAGCTTGGCGTGCGAATTGGCGGCATGCTCGCGCACGGTGAGCGTGGTGTTAAGGAGCAGGACGCCCTGTTGTGCCCATGGGGTTAGGTCTCCCGTGGCGGGAATGGGGCAGTCCAGATCGGCTTTGAGTTCCTTATAGATGTTGCGCAGACTCGGCGGCAACTTGGTTTGCGTCGCGGGGACCGAGAACGAAAGCCCCATGGCCTGGTTGGGTCCGTGATAGGGGTCTTGACCCAAGATGACAACTTTGGCTTGGTCTGCCGGCGTGTAGACGAGGGCATTGAGGATATCGTCTTGTGCCGGGTAGATAGTCTGCTCGGCACGTAAAAGGGCGATGCGCTCGAGCAGCTGGTTCGTCGTGTCACGTA
>CABQHR010000010.1 GCA_902463875.1 uncultured Collinsella sp. | reverse complement strand
CTGGTCTCTCCCGCGCCCTCACCGCGATTCTTCAACATAGCGACTACGAGGTCGACACCGCCCTCGACGGCTTGACGGCGCTCGAGAATCTACTCACCAACGATTACGACGCCGCAATCCTGGATATCATGATGCCCGGCATGGACGGCATCGAGGTGCTCAAGCGTACACGCGCCGCCGGCAAGCGACTGCCCATCATCATGCTTACGGCAAAAAGCGAGGTGTCCGATAAGGTCGAGGGCCTGGACGCCGGCGCCAACGATTACCTGACCAAGCCTTTTGCCGCTAAGGAGCTACTCGCTCGCATTCGAGCCATGACGCGTGCCGCGACGGCGATTGACGCTACGACGCTCAGCGTGGGCAACGTGCGCCTTGACACGGCGGCGTGCACGCTCGTGGGCCCCTTGGGCGAGGAACGCCTAGCCAATCGTGAGTTTCAGCTTATGGAACTCTTTATGCGCAACGCCGGCACGCGCATGCCCACCGAGCGCCTAATGCTTGAGGTTTGGGGCGAGGACGCGCCCGAAGGTGCCAATGTAGTGTGGGTCTATATCTCGTACCTGCGCAAAAAGCTGACGGCGCTGGGTGCCGACGTGGCCATCCGCGCGTCGCGCAACCAGGGATATTCGCTCGAGGTTGTCGAGGAAGGAGAACGGGCGTGAGCGTGCGCACGTGGTGCAAGCGCATGGCGGCGAAGCTCGGCATGGGTGTGGGCTCGGGTAATCCGGAGCTCGCCGATGCTGCCAGTGCAATGGGCCGTCGCCTGCGTCGTAAGTTCATCCTCGTTGCCATGGGCGCTGTGACCGTGGTACTCACGCTCATCATCGCTGGCATCAACATTGTCAATTATTCGCATGTTTGCAAGATGGCCGATGCACGACTGGACTATATCCTGGCAGGCAAGGATGGCATTGATGGGGAGGACGAGCCTAAGACCGGTCCCGGTCAGGATGCGGTTGCCGGCAAGGTTGCTACCGGTAACCGGGCGGCCGTTCGCGATGTGCATTTTGAAGGCATGACGGCGGAGTCTCCCTTCGACACGCGCTACTTTACGGTGTCGATTGCCGGCGGGCAGGTGACCGATGTCAACACGGCCCGCATTGCCGCGGTAGGTGCCAAGCGTGCCGCCCGCATCGCTGCAGGACTATATTCCAAGGGTTGGACTTCGGGCTTTTCTGGCAACTACCGTTATACGGCTACGGTTCAGGGCGACAAGACAACCTATGTGTTCGTGGACTGTTCGCGCGAGCTTGCAAGTTTCCATTCGTTTTTGAGCGCGAGTGTGGCAATCAGCTGCATTGGCTGGCTGGCGGTGCTGGCAATTGTAACGGTCGCCTCGGGTGCGGTGATTCGGCCGATGGTCGAGAGTTATAGCAAACAGAAGCGCTTCATTACCGATGCAAGCCACGAGATCAAAACGCCGCTGGCCGTGATTGACGCCGCCAACGAGGTCCAAGAGATCGAGAGCGGCGAGAGCGAGTGGACGCAGAGCATTCACGAGCAGGTCGCGCGGCTGACGGCGCTCACGGAGCGTCTGGTGTTCCTGGCGCGTATGGACGAGGGTTCGGCCGGCTTTACTATGGCGACGATTGATCTTTCGGAGGCCGTGGACACGGCTGCGACGCCATTTGAATCGGTGGCGGTTTCGCGCGGAAAGCGGCTGTCGACGTCGATCGCGAGCGGTGTGCGGGCCCATGCCGATGCCGCGGCAGTGGCGCAGGTTGTTGAGCTGCTGCTGGACAACGCCACACGCTACGCAAGCGAGGACAGCGTGATCGAGCTGAGCCTGCGTGCCGTTTCGCGCGGTGCGGGCAAAGGCTCGGCCGAGCTTGTCGTATCGAATGCTGTTGATGAGCTGCCCGAGGGCGACCTGGACCGGCTGTTCGACCGCTTCTATCGTGCGGACGTGTCGCGCAGCTCCAAGACAGGTGGCTCGGGCGTGGGGCTGTCCGTCGTGCGCGCCATCGCCGAAGCCCATGGCGGATCCGCCACCGTATCCGGCCACGACCATCAGATCACCTTCACCGTCCGCCTCTAAAACCTGCCAAAAAGGGACAGGTTTATTTTGGCAGGTTTTATCTGGGGAAACGTCGACGGAGGAGGCTGTGTGCTGAGGGTACGTTCCGGCGTGACGCTGTGGAGTGGGACGCACTTTCCTCTTGGGGCGCCTATTGGAAACTGCATCCCAGTTTGAGGCTTCAGAACGGGACGCAGTTTCCCCTAGGGGGTCGTTCCGGAAACGGTATCCCAGTTTGGACCCTCGGAACGGGACACACTTTCCGAATGGCGTCCCAAGTGGAAACCGTGTCCCGGAATATAGCCTCAGAGTGGGACGCCGTTTCCGGTTGAGACCGCCTGCCTGGACATCTTTCTACGCTCGCTTTTGCAGGGCGTAGATCGATTTGTCCATGTTGAACAGATATGCCACAACGCAGACGATGAAGAACATCGGCAGATTACCGAAACCGAAGACCTCGCAGCCAATGAGGATCGGCGCGAGCAGCGTGTTGGTGGCGCTGCCAAAGACGGCGGCGTAGCCCAGCGCAGCGCAGAGCTCGACGGGCATGCCGAGAATCCCAGCGAGTACGACACCCAGGCTGGCGCCGATGGAGAACAGCGGCGTTACCTCGCCACCCTGATATCCTGCGGCAAGCGTGGCAATGGTGAGTGCGAATTTGAGCGCCCAGTCCCAAGGCATGATGGCGACCTTGCCGTCACCGTTGAGCGCCGCCGATATCAGGTTGGTGCCAAGGCCGCAGTATCGCCCCTGCCACAGCACGAACAGAATCGCCGACAGCGCAAGGCCCATAACGGCAACGCGTATGTAAGGGTTGGGGAGCAGCCGCGCTGCAAGGGTCTTGGCATGGGCAAGGCACCAGGCAAAAGCTCCACCGACCATGCCGAACGCGATGCCCAACAGCGCCAGCCGTCCAAGACCGGGGAGGTCGAGCGCATACGAGGCGGTAACGGCGACCTCAAACTTCTCGAGCCCCAGGGCGCCCGAGGTCATGCTTGCGGCAAGTGAAGCCGTAAGCGCGGGAAACAGCGCGCGGTATTCCATGCGTCCGGCGACCAGCACCTCGACAGCAAAGACCGTAGCAGCGAGCGGCGTTCGGAAGAGTCCGGCAAAGCCGGCGGCCATGCCGATAAGCAAAAACGTGTTGCCGGGTTCTCGGAAAGGTAGACGTCGGCCGATCCAATGCGAGACGGTTGCGCCGATCTGCACGGCTACGCCTTCGCGTCCCGCGCTGCCGCCAAAGAGATGCGTGGCCCACGTGCTCAGCATAATGAGCGGCACCAGACGCGGGGAGATGGCGTCCTCGCGTCCGTGACCTACGTCGAATACTAAGCTCATGCCCCGATCGGTGCCTTTGCCCCAGGTGCGGTAGGCAAATACGATGGCCAAGCCCATGAGGGCGAGGAAGGGAAGGAGCAGTACGATGTGCTCGTCACGGAAGGCGCCAATTGCCAGGAGCACACGACCAAAAAGGGCACAGATGGCGCCAGCGATAACGCCGATAGGGATTCCGACGGCACCCATAAGCACGAGGCCGCTATAGGTGTTGACCAGGCGTTTGATTCTGCTCGAAGCGCTGCTTTCTGACATTTTGCTTTCCGACACTTGCTCTCTTGATAGAAAAAGAGCTGGAGTTGCGCATCGTTGAGAGGCTTTCCAGCTTTAGCAAAACAAACTTATAAGATGCGACGGGCCGCGTCAAGATAATTACCGGACGGCCTAGGAGGCGGCTGGTTGGCTGGCTTAAAACCTAGCGCGTGAAATGACGCCCCACGCTATTCAGCGCGCTTGATAGGATGACGAACCACGGTCTTAAGTTTCTCCGGTGCGCATTTGCGTGGATCGGAGAGATAGATTTCGTGATGTAAACGGGTGTCTGAGAAGTCGGGAACATAGCCCAGCTCGGTCGTGTATTCATGCATAGCGTCTACGGTCGCCGGTTCGTTGTCGTAGGGCCCGGTGTGCATGCATTGAACGCAGAGACCCTCGTCAACTTTAAGCAGTTCGACGGCGGAAAAGTCCAGTTTCTTTTTGGTCGTGGCTTCCGCGACTGCCCAGTCAAAGTCATCTCGGGTGACGAAATCAGGCAGGCGGATGCACGAGATGAAGTTGAAGTCATCCTTGCGCACATAGTCGATGTCGCTGCTGGGGGAGTCTTGCCACCAGAACCCCTCGAGCGGCGGCACCACAAAGTCAAAATAGCCTTCGATGTTTCTTGAACCTTTCTTCGACATTTTGATGGTATAGGCGATGCCGTAAAGCAGCGGAAGGGCGCTTTGGTACTCGCCGCCCGCGGCGTTTGGATCGCCCTTTCCGCGTACGGCGACGTAGCTCATGGGCGGGACGGTTACGATGCTCGGCTTGCCTGCGGGCCTATAGAGCTCCTTGCATTCCTTCTTGAAGTCGTATGTCACGGCGGCCGCCTTTCTGCGGATGAGCTTGTTTGGATGACAGCATCATATCATAGAAACGAACAGCTGTTCGAATAACTTGGCTGACGGTCGAGATAAATCCTCTGCGTTTGACGGGTGGCTTGACTCCGTGGATGGCCCCTCTGTCGCCTCGTCGCTCTACCAACACCCGCCATTTCCCCATATAAAACCTGCCAAAATAAACCTGTCCCTTTTTGGTCGGTGCGAAATGGGTAATACTAAAGAGTTATCCGACCAGATGGGAACCAATCGATGGCCTATATCGAATTCAAAGACGTCATCAAAGCATACGGCGAGGGCGATGCCCGTATTCACGCGCTCGATGGCGCGAGTTTTACCGTTGAGCGCGGCGAGCTTGCCATTATCCTGGGCGCTTCGGGCGCCGGTAAAACCACGGCGCTCAACATCTTGGGCGGCATGGACACGGCGACCTCCGGCACCGTGACGGTGGACGGGCGCGACGTGAGCGCCGCCAACGAGGCACAGCTTGTGGAATACCGCCGCGCCGACGTGGGCTTTGTCTTTCAGTTCTACAATCTGGTTCCCAACCTGACGGCGCTCGAAAACGTCGAGCTCGCGGCGCAGATTTGCCCCGATTCGCTCGATGCCGAGCAAACGCTTCGCCAGGTTGGCCTGGGCGAGCGCCTCGCCAACTTTCCCGCGCAGCTTTCGGGCGGCGAGCAGCAGCGCGTGTCCATCGCCCGCGCGCTGGCCAAGAACCCCAAGCTGCTCCTGTGTGACGAGCCCACGGGCGCGCTCGACTACAAAACCGGCAAGCAGATCCTGCAGCTGCTGCAGGACACCTGTCGCAAACAGGGCATTACGGTCATCATCATCACGCACAATTCCGCGCTCGCGCCCATGGCCGATCGTTTGATTCGTTTTAAGAGCGGCTGTGTGGAAAGCGAGACGGTCCAGGAGAGCCCCGTGTCGATCGAGACAATCGAGTGGTAGCGCCCATGGATCAGAATCGCCAGAACAGCCAACGCCGCGACGCGCAGAGCACGGAGCGCGAGCAGGATTTTACGACCTACCGTACCGCCCAAAGCTCAAACGATATGGTGCCGACGGTGTTTCGCCGCGGCATCTACCGCACGATTCGCGGTAGCTTTAAGCGCTTCCTGTCCATCGTGGTCATCACCGCGCTCGGCGTAAGCGTAATGTGTGGCCTCAAGGCGGGCTGCGAGGACCTGTGCGACTCGGTCGACGCTTACTTTGACCAGCAGAATATCTACGACATCAACGTGCAGTCGACCTATGGCCTGACCGATGATGACCTTGCTGCGATCCAAGAGGTCGATGGCGTCGAGACGGCCGAGGGCATCTATACCGAGACCGCCTACACCGCCGTGGGCACGGCGCGCGAGCGCGTGGTCGTGCAGAGCCTCTCGAAAGAGAATATTGACCAGCCGGTGTTGGTGTGCGGCGACTTGCCCGAGACTTCGGGTGAGGTGGCGGTGACTTCGCGCTTTTTGAAGGCATCGGGCAAAAAGCTCGGCGATACGGTGAGCTTTGCCGCCAACGACGCGAGCTCGTCCAACCAAAGCGCCAAGGACCAGTTTGCCGATGGGGAATACACCATCACGGCCGAGGTTCTCGACCCCACCGACGTGAGCTCCGACTCGACGGTCAATGCCTTCCGCGCTTCTTCGGCAGCGGACTACAAGTTCTACGTAAGCGAGGATGCCGCGACGTCGTCATCCTATTCTGCGATTCACGTGGTCGTCGAGGGTGCTAAGGACCTCAACTCCTATTCCGATGCCTATACGACAAAGATTGACGAGGTCAAAGCCAATATTGATAAGATTCGCGACGAGCGCGAGAAGGCGCGCGCTCAGGAGCTGACGGTCGACACACCGGCGAGCTTGGACGCGGCTGAGCGTCAAGCGAATATGGTCTTTGGGATCGAGCAGGACAACATCAATCGCATGGCCGAGGGCAGCGACGAGCGTGCGCAGGCGCAAGCCGACCTGGACCAGCGCCGCGCCGCCGCCGACCAGCAGTTTGCCGATGCCCGCGCCGAGCTCTCTGACCTGGGCGAATGCACCTGGTACATCCAGGACCGCGGCAATATCGCAAGCTACTCGAGCGTCGAGAGCGATAGTTCCTCAATCGAGGCCATCGCCACCGTATTTCCGTTTATCTTCTTTATCGTCGCCGTGCTCATCAGCCTCACCACCGCCACCCGCATGGTCGAAGAGGAGCGCACGCTTATTGGCCTGTACAAAGCACTCGGCTATTCGCGCGGACGCATCCTGTCCAAATACGTGGACTACTCGCTGTGGGCTTGTCTGATCGGCGGCGTGCTCGGCAATATCATTGGCTTTGTGGGCCTGCCGCTGTTCTTGTTTACGGTGTTCGACGACATGTACTCGCTGCCCCAGATGCTGCTTTCGTACGATATCGTGTCTTCAATCGTCTCGGTGGCGCTGTTTACTGTGGGTGTGGTGGGCGCCACGATTATCGCCTGCCGCCACGAGATGGCCGAGACCCCGGCCTCGCTCATGCGTCCCAAGGCCCCGCGCGCCGGCTCGCGTATCCTGCTCGAGCGCATCGGCTTTATCTGGCACCGCATGGGCTTTTTGAACAAGGTCGCTGCACGCAACTTATTCCGCTACAAAAAGCGCGCCTTTATGACCATCTTTGGCATCGCGGGCTGCACGGCGCTTGTGATTTGCGGTATGGGTATCCGTGATACGTCGGTCGCGCTGTCGCCCAAGCAGTACGGCCACATCACACGCTATGACCTGCTGGCGGTCGCCAACCCCGACGATTTTTCGCAGACGTGTGCGGCGCTGGATGAACGCAGTGCGGCCAAGGATTCCAACGTGACCGTGACTTCGACGCTGCCGATTATGACCGACAACGTCACCTTTACATTTGGCGGCAAGAGCGAGACCGTGCAGCTGATCGTGATTCCCGACGACCGCGCGGACGGCCTGGACGACTACGTGTGTCTAGAGGATGAGTCCAAAGAGCCGCTCACCCTGCGTGACGGGGATGTGTATTTGAGCAAGAGCTCTCAGCTGGTGCTGGGGATCAAGCCGGGTGACACGGCTCACGTCCAGGATTCGTCGCTTAATGTTGCCAAGGTCAAAGTCAGCGACATTTCGCTCAACTATCTGGGCAACACGCTTTACATGACGCAGAGCACCTATGAGCGCGCGTTCGGTCGAAGTGCGCGCCTCAACGGCATCCTTGCGCTGCTTAAGGGTTCGTCGGCCGATCAGATTGCGTTTACCAACCGTCTTAAGAGCGATGGTTGGATTACGCTGTCGAGTACCGCCGAGCATTGGGAAAACTATGAGGCAAACTTTACGATTATCAATTCGGTCGTGGTGCTTGTGACCTTTATGGCGGCGTGCCTGTCGTTTGTGGTGGTATTTACGTTGTCTAACACCAACATCTCGGAGCGCGAACGCGAGCTGGCGACTATCAAGGTGCTGGGCTTCCGTCGTGGCGAGGTGCACCATTACGTCAACAAGGAGACGTTGATTCTTACGGCGATCGGAGCCGCGCTGGGCGTACCGCTGGGCGGTGCGCTGGCCGAGAGCTTTACGTACATCTTGCAGATGCCGTCATTGTACTTTGACGTTGAGGTCGAGCCGCTGAGCTACGTACTGTCCGTTCTGCTGGCCTTTGCCTTTACCTTTATCGTCAACCTCGCTACCAATCGCACCCTCAATAAGATCGACATGGTCGGCGCCCTCAAAAGCGCCGAGTGACCTACCAAAAAGGGACAGGTTTATTTTGGCAGGTTTTATCTGGACAAACGCCGGACAACCATTAGGTGGCCCGGCGTTTGCCCAGTTTTGCTGGGGATGTCTGTCGTTCAGTGCTCTTACTGGCCAATCCAGTGTTGCGCATAGCTCTTAATGTCCTCGGTAAAACCGTCGAGATCGCTGAGAGAAATTACGTCGTCAGCAAGCAGGCTGGCTATCTGGCGACGCATCGTGCTGCGGCGGATATCTTCCATCATTACGCCGCCGCACCGCCTGTCCCTATTGACATGCTCCTCGAGCGCCCAAAACCTATCAGAGGCTTCGCCGTCGCCGTTCAGTATCTCGATGTACTGATTGATGAGCTTTTCCATATAGCGTTCTTGCCATTTAGGGAGCAATTCATTAAACAGCCTCCAGTCGCGCTCGGCTACATCGTTCATACTTCCTCCGTTCGCCAAACAGGCCATGCCATTTAAATCCATGCCCTACTTCGACAGCTTTTGCTCGCAGGCGTGGATGAGGTCGTCGTAGTGGGCGATTTTGTAGTTGAGACGATCGAGACCGGCCTGCATTTCGGCAATACGCTCGGTGACCTGGTCGCGCTGTTCTTCGAGAATGGCTCTGCGCGCCGTCATGGTTTCGTCACCCTGTTCCAGGAGCTGCATATATTCGATGAGCGCTTCGATTGACACGCTTGCGCCGCGCATGCACTTGACGAACTTGATGTGCGCGCAGTCTTGTTCATCGTAGTCGCGAATGCCATTTTCGTTGCGGTGTACACGAGGCAGCAAGCCAATGCGCTCGTAATAGCGCAGTGTATCGGCGGAAATGCCATGCTCCTTTGAAACCTCGGCAATCCTCATGCCAACTCCCTGGATGTCTTGCAAAGTTGCGGTGGAATAGTTCCTAGATTCGGTCATTTGGGCCTTAAATAGGAACTATATCACCGCAACTTTCTGGTAATCGTGCGGCCCGGCGTGGATGAGGGGAACCTCGGCCTTTGCCGCCGATTTTAAATAGGTCGTATGCCACAAAATGGGCCTATCTACTACGTTTTATTGAGTACCCTCGACCATGCCGGAAAGACGAAAAATAAAACCGCAGGTAGAAGGCTTGTCGATTTTCGAAAAAGACTGCTATGGTTGGCCCTTTCGAGCTAAACGTAGTAAATAGGCCCTTTTCTTGGCGAGCCATTGATCCGATGCCAATTTACGTGTCGCGACTGCCCCTGTCTTTCGTGAATTGCGGTGGAATAGCTCCTGAATAGCTTCGGTAAAGGCGAAAACAGGAACTATTCCACCGCAACTTAGGGGGGCGTCGGCTGGGGCTTGCTGGTGGGACGGGGCGGACTAGGACTGCTTGTGGTGCTTCCATTGTTTGCGGCACCAGTGCATGAGTGCTCCTACGACGGGAATGGTGATGAGGATTACCCAAGCAGGATGGGGTTGTCCCAGGCAGAGCCACATGTAGAGGAACCAGGCAATAGCAGCCGCCGGGTAGACACTGCCGATGAGCATAGACAGGCGGCGTCGGTCGATAAAGTCGCCAATGGCGTAGTAGACGGGAATCAAAAAGACGAGGAAGAGCCCCATGCCCCATGTGTCGTAGACAATGCCGAGCGCCAGATAGGCGAGAGTGACAAGTGCGGGGAAGGGGAATTTGTTCCATGCACGTCCGACCTTGGTGTGGAAATGCTTGCCATGATGGTCGAGCTTGTCGTGTGCTTCCTTCCAGCTGGAAAACGTCTCGCCGTCGATGGTGACGGTGCCGTCGTCATTGGTGCGCACGTTATGTCCATCGTCCTCAAGCGTATCGATATGCACGCCGCCCGGCCCCACATGCACCTCTTCGCCCTTGCGCTCGTTGGTCACATGGATGCCGCTCCAACCAACATGGACTTCCTCGCCTTTATTGGGATCAATGACGTGGATACCGCGCGCGAGGGAAATATCGACAAGTGGTTTGTCGCCGCAATCGGCGTGATCGGCAGAATCCCCAGCCTCGTCAGCCACATCCGCCGTCTCGGTGTCGGCGCTACCGTCTTCCAGGTCGTCGGCATCGTTGGCCGCCTCCCCATATAGCAGCTCGTCCAACGACACGCCATACAGCGCGGCGAGCGCAATGAGGTTATCGGTATCGGGTGAGGACTCGCTGCGCTCCCATTTACTAACAGCCTGGCGGCTTACGCCCAGCTGGGCAGCAAGCGCCTCCTGAGAAAGGCCGGCAGCTTTACGGCGATCGACGAGGCGCTGTGCCATCGCAAGATCCATGGTGGTTCCTTTCGTTTGATGGTCGAATCGAATGAGCCGAGTATGCCGAGAACAACCGGTAGCGACCACCATTTCTAGTTAGAATCTGTCCCAACCCTACCGCAACTACCGGTAGCAACCCCTAACGACCAGCCATTTTAGGACAAATGTCAGTGCAAGTAGCAGCCAAGAGCCCCCACTCAGTAAGTTGCGGTGGAATAGTTTCTAGATTCAGCCATTTGCGGGCTAAGCAGGAACTACTTCACCGCAACTGAATTTCAGACCAGGCACCCGCAGCAAGAAGACGAATAGCCTCGGCCTCCCCAGTTGCCGCAGGAGGCCCCAGAGCTTACCTCCCAAATCTTTCCGCAGGACGGAAGGACCCCGCCGCGCGAAGCGCGCAGCGGGGTCCTGACATGTCCGAGGACGATTTGGGAGGTAAGCCCTGGGGCCTCCGATGAGAGCAGTTCCAGCCGAGGCTATTCGTCGCCGAAGCTGATGCCCAACGCCTTGGCCTCGCGCACCAGGTCGCTCTGGGGATCGACATACTTGAGCTTGCCGGCGACCTCCTCGAGCGGCATGTGGCACATCTTGCCGTCACGCAGGGCAATCATGTAGCCAAACTCGCCGCGTAGGCAACCAAGCGCCGCCTCGACGCCGCACTGGGTCGCAAAGATACGGTCCTGGGCGTCGGGCTGACCGCCGCGCTGCGTGTGGCCGGGGATGGCGACGCGGGTCTCGCGACCGGTCTTGGCCTCGATCTCCTTGGCGATGTCGTACACGATTGACGGGCTCGTACGCTCGGCGAGCTTCTTCTTGTACTCCTTCTTGGGCAGCGCCGCGTCCTCCTTGGAGATGGCGCCCTCGGCAACGGCTACGATGGTAAAGCGGCTGCCGGTCTCCATGCGATGCTCGATGGTCTTGATGACGTTGTCCATGTCGTAGGGGATCTCGGGGATCAGGATGACGTCCGCGCCGCCCGCGACGCCGGCGTACAGCGGAATCCAGCCGACCTTGTGGCCCATGATCTCGATGACGAACACGCGGCCGTGGCTCGAAGCGGTGGTGTGAATGTCGTCGATGCACTTGGTGGCGACGTCGATGGCGCTCGTAAAGCCAAACGTCATCTCGGTGCCCCAGGTGTCGTTATCGATGGTCTTGGGCAGGGCGATAACGTTAAGGCCCTCTTCGCGCAGGCGGTTAGCGGTCTTGGTGGAGCCGTTGCCGCCCAGCATAAACAGGCAGTCGAGCTGCAGCTTGTGATAGGTGTGGACCATCGCCGGCACCTTCTCGACGCCGTCAGCCTCGGGAATGTCCAGACGCTTGAACGGTGTGCGGCTCGTGCCCAGGATGGTGCCGCCGCGGGTGAGGATGCCGCTAAAATCGGCGGGCGACATGACGCGGAACCTGCTGTAGATAAGGCCCTGGTAGCCGTCCTCAAAACCATAGATCTCGATAGGCTCTTCGCTATTGGTCATGAGCGTTTTGACAATGCCGCGCATGGTGGCGTTGAGCGCTTGGCAGTCGCCGCCACTGGTAAGAAGACCGATCCTGAGCATGATGAATCCTTCCGGGCAAGTTACAATATGCGCATAAGTTTACCCCCGCACACTGTTGATGCGGGGGTAAAACGTGTTAGCTCAAATGTATAGAAATGTAAACAACGTCAGGCGAGCGTAAGGTCGACGGGCCTGGCTCCTTACAGTGCGAAGGCGTCGATGTCGCCCCAGTGGCGGCGCAGCGTGATGGCGGCAGCAGGCTCGGTGTTGTCAAAGACGACCGACCACTGCGTGTTGCTGGTGATGTCTTCCGGATTGGGCTCTTGCGCTGCAGCGCGCAGGGCCTTCCAAGCGACTGCCTCGTCTTGGGCGCCGGTATGGGCGTCGAGGACATCGGCGATTGCGGCGGCGCGCTCTTTACCATGGCCTAGCTCGCCATTCTTTTGGTTGGGCAGCACTTCGTCGCCATAGCAGGCGTAGAAGTTCGTAACCTGGGTTACAGGAGTCGCTTTGAAAGCGCGGTCCGGATCGCGCGGATCCCACTCTACTACGCGCGCGTCACCGGCGGCGTCGTTTATAAAGAAGTGGTAATCGCGTCCTGCCATGGCGTGCATGTCGTAGGCAGAAAGCAGGTCGACGGCCTCCTGTGTGGTAGCCGCGCGGTCGAGCACCAGGCGGATGGCGAGCGA
Organism: uncultured Collinsella sp.; assembly: GCA_902463875.1. Classification (GTDB taxonomy): domain Bacteria; phylum Actinomycetota; class Coriobacteriia; order Coriobacteriales; family Coriobacteriaceae; genus Collinsella. The sequence continues at coordinate 7,025 of CABQHR010000010.1, read as the reverse complement.
GGTATTGATGACGGGGCGTTGCGTGTCCTGGTCACAGGGCTTGGAATCCAGGGTGAGTACGGCAATGGACACGCCACATTCGTTAACACCATCGAGCTGGGCAAACGGGCCCATGAGTGCGGCGGCGCGTCCGGCGACGGAGTCAAGCGGAGTGTTATCGCCCAGGTTATTGAGGGCGGCAAACCCGATGGAGGCATAGCCGTCGCGCGGGTGATTGCGCACCAGCAGCGCCGAGGTGTCGTCCTTAAAGTCGTAATTGCGACCGGTGCGCACGCGGCCTTCGGCATCTACGGCGACAAAAGCGCTGCAGGCAAACTGGGGCGCCTGGACATGTGCCGGCACACCGGGCAGCACCTGCGCCACCACGGCATCGATGTAGGCCTGGTCGTCGCGCACGCCAGCGGCGATGATGCGATCAAGATCGTAGTCGTAGGCAATGTCGATTGCGTACAGGTCATAGCCATCCGCGTAGCCGGTCAAGCGTTTGAGCGACGCGGCGGACTTGATTTGCTTGCGGTAAACGATGCCGGCGGCAGCGGAAAGGCCGACGGCGGTTCCTGCAACACCGCAGGTGATGGCAATGATACGTGGCTTCATGAGGACTCCTCTCAAAGCGATGCTATAGGCATTATCGCAAATGCCATACAGACCATATGCCGCATTCCGGCGAGTGGCATGGCATGCCGAGCCCTAGAGTAGCGCAATCGCAACGATGCAGCATCCGAGCGTCAGAACAGCAAGGTCTGCCCGATTAAAGCGATAGTCGCGCAGACAGGTTCTGCTGACAGGTGGGCGCGCTCCGTATTCGCGGTTGACCATAGCGAGCGCGAGCGTGTCGGAGCGGCGCAGCGCACTGCTAAATAAAGGTGTTATGACAGGGACAAGGGCGCGTGCACGCTGCAGGGGCGAGGGACTGTCAAAGCGCGCCAAGCGCGCTTCCTGAGCGGCCTTGATACGATTGAACTCTTCGATAAGCACGGGGACAAAACGAAGCGTGAGCTGTATGGCGACGGTGGCATCGTCGGTGCGCAGGCCAAAACGGGCGAGGGGCCTCAGAAGCGCCGCGGCGCCATCGGCGAGTGCGGTGGGGGAGGTGGTCGCCATGAGCGTCGACGTTCCCAGCATAATGAGGGCAAAACGCAGCACGCAGAGCGCGCCAAAGAGCAGACCTCCCGAGGTGATCTGCACGGGTCCCGCCTGCAACAGCAGAGTCCCCGATACAGTAAAGAGCGCGTTGAAGACCAGGACAAACCCCATAAGCCAGCGAAATGGCCTGAGGGCACGAAGCGCCTGGCGCATCGAACTGCCGCTTGCGGCGAGCGAGGCGAATGCGGTGAGCGCGACGGCGGCAAGGGCACCCGACTGCTGGGCGATAAAGCCAGCAATCATAAAGAGCATGCAGAATACAAGCTTGGTGGCGGGGTGCAGCAGGTGAACGAGGCTTGACCCCGGACGAAAGATGCCAAATGAGACCGCCTTGGATGCCAACGGGGTATGTCCGGTTTCCACGGGACGTGTGGCCGTTACGCCAACGGATGCCACCTGGATGCCCTCGGAACTCAGCGGCAGCAGCAAGCCGTCCTGCAGTCGAAAGGCCTTGTCGCAGATGCTCAGCACACGCGAATCGTGCGTGGCGATTACAATGCCGCGGCCGTGGCGTGCGAGTTGAGCCAAGCGCTCGAGCAGCAGCCGGTGGGCGCGGGGATCGAGTCCGGCGCTGGGCTCGTCGAGCAGCAAATACGGTGTCTCGAGTGCAAGCATATCGGCAACGGCGATACGGCGCTGCTCTCCGCCAGAATGGGCAAAGGGGCTTGTGTCGCCGATAGCGGCGAGATCAAACCCGACGCTGGCGAGCGATGTGCCAACGCGTCGCTCGACCTCGGCTTCGTCCAGTCCAAGATTGCGAGGGCCAAACGCCACCTCGTCAAAGACCGTGGCGGCAAAAAACTGCTGCTCGGGGCGCTGCTGCACGAGCGCCACGGTTTTGCGGTACGTACGAAGTTCATCCGCCGTGAGGCGTGTGCCAAGCGCGGTGCCGTCTGCCACGACAGACCCCGCCTGCACGGCAAGCGCTCCGGCAAGGACACGCAGCAGCGTTGACTTGCCGGAGCCAGAGGCACCTGCGATACCGATCACGCTGCCAGGCCTAATTTCCAACGAAACACGAGATAGGGTACAGGCGTCTGCTTCGGGATAGCAGACGGTTATGTTTGAGCAGGTTAACGCCACAGTTCCTCCAGGCCGCATCGAATGAGCAGATCGCGCTGGTCGGCAAGATCTTGCACGGTACCCAGGTATGCGATGGCGCCCGCCTCGAAGACGGCGACTCGGTCGGCGCGCGCGACCTCGTCGAGCAACTGCGTGATCTGGATCACGGCAACATCGCGCTGGCAAAGATGATCGATGAGATCATTGACGGCCTCGCGGGCGGCCTCGTCGAGCATGGCGGTCGTCTCGTCAAAAATCATGAGCGAAGGGGTGAGCGCAACCAATCCCGACGCCGCCACGCGTTGTTTTTGGCCGCCCGAGAGCGTGGCGACATCGCGTTGCTCAAGCTCGACAATGCCAAGCTCGTTGAGTGCCTGCAAGACTTCTGAACGCATTTCGTCGCGGGGGACACCGCGGTTTTCGAGTCCAAAGGCGATGTCATCTCGCACGACTGGAGCGACGATCTGGTTATCGGGATCCTGAAAAGCAAGGCCTACGGTGCCCTGCACGCGCATGGCGGGCCCGTTTGCATCTTTGAGCAGCCCCGCAAGCTCGAGTGCACAGGTGCTTTTGCCACTGCCGTTGGTGCCGACAAAGGCGATGCGCTCTCCTGCCACGATATTGGCGGCAAGTGCAGCGCAATCGACGGAGGGACGTGTGTCATCGGCTTGCTCAATACCGGTGAGCGCACCTTCTGCCACCGCGCCCGTAATGCCGCCGGTAACGCAGGCGGCGACGCCCAGAACGCCCAGATTGATAAAGACTGCCGGGGTCTGCAGCGCCATGGCGGCAACGCCCAGCTGGCCTACATTGTGCAGCACGGCGGCAAGCATGCTCACGGGCACCAAGCCAACACCCGGCACGGCAGCAAGGGCGACCATGCCGATAAAGGCGAGGACCGTGCCGCCTAGGCTATAGACGAGCATCATGGGCGAACCAAACAAAAAGCCCGATGCAAAGACCTTGACGAGTGCAACGGCGGCGGCGCTTTTAACATCGAGCGTATAGAGCGCGACGACTACGGCCACGTTGGCAAGGCCCAGTTTAATGCCGGGCACCGCGACGGGCAGCGGAATCATGGTCTCCAGATAGGACAGCACCAATGCGCAGGCGCACAACAGCGAAACGCGCGCCAGGCGGCGAGTGTGCTCGATATCGACCATCTCCACGGATTAGCGCCCCACTACGTCGTAGGTGGTCTTGGCGCTCGCGTCGACGATATCGACGGTAAGCTTGTGCGGAAGGCAGACAATTTGCTCCCCGGCAGCGTCAATCCAGCCCTGGTGCACGCAGTCCTGGTTGGGACAGTCTGCTTCCTCGACGTGCACGCGTCCGTCTTTGATTTCGATGAGGTTGGTTCCCAAGTCGGTCGTAACGGTCTTGGTCGTGTTCTGGTTCAGAGGAAGCTCGTAGACGTTTTGCTCTCCATCGCGGATAACGACCGTGGCCGTGTCGGCGTTCGTGTTTGCTCCCATCAGACGCGTGGCGGCTAAGCCGGCGCATGCGACGGCCGCTATCGCCAAAACCAGGATGAGGTTGAGTCTTTTGTTGTCGCGCCCATTGCGCGCACCTTTGCGCTTGACCATCATGGCTCCTAGTCCTGCAAGATCTTGAACGCCGAGCCGTCGCTCTTGGTGGCGCGATCGTCCATATCGACTAAAACGCCGCCCCCAAAGCGCTCATCGCTTTCGATAAGCTCCATGGCGCGGTCGTGGCCGAGCAAAAACAGGATGGTAGAGTAGGCGTCCCCAAGCACGGATTTCTTGGTCATGATCGAGGCGCTCTTGAGGTCAGTGGCGGCGGGGTAGCCCGTTTTGGGGTCGAGGATGTGGTAGTAGAACGTGCCGTCCTGCTCAAAGCCGCGCTCATAGAGGCCGCTCGTCACAAGGGAGCGGTTGCACGTCTTGACGGTGGCGAGCACGTCGTCCTGCGCGCCGTTGGGGTCTTGCACGCCCACGTTCCAGGCGTCGCCGTCAAAGCTCTTGCCCATCACGTAGACGTTGCCGCCTAGGCTGATGGAGGCATTTCCGACGCCGTGCTTCTTAAAGAGCGCCACGAGGTCGTCGGTGATGTAGCCCTTGGCAATACCACCCAGGTCGAGCTTGGCCTGGGGGTCGGAGAGGGTGACGGTGGTACCGTCGACCGTGATGGTGCGATAGTCGACATGGGGCAGTGTCGCCTGGATGTCCTCATCTGCGGGCTTGACCTCGTTGTCAAAATCCCAGAGGCTCGAGACGGCGCCGATGGTGATGTCAAAGAGCCCGTCGGACTCCTCGGCGTAGCGGATGGCTGCCTCGATGACCTCGGCGGTCTCGTGCGCGACTTCCACGGGCTTGCCGCCTGCATTGTTGATGTTCCAGATATCCGAGCCCTCCACGGTGCGCGAGAACTTGTTCTCAAAGTAGGTGCAGCGGTCGGCGACCTCGTCCATAACCTTTTTGCTGCATTGGGCGCTGATATTCACGACAGTGTCGAAGACAAAGAGCGTCGTGCTCTGTACCTTGGGCGAGCTGTCGGAGCCCGCGGAGCCCGCTTTGGACGCGGCTACAGGGCCCGAGCCGCCCTGCATGCCCGAGCAGCCGGTAAGTGCACCGGCGCATGAGACGAGGGCCCCGCCTGCGAGGGCGATAAACGTGCGGCGGTCGATGGTGTGGGGGGTCTGGATCATGGTGAGCTTTCTGGTCGGTGGCGTTACGGATGAGCCTGCGCCTGCACGACTCGGTGCTGACGGGGCGTTGGGCTGCGGGTGCGCGTGCCCTACATGAGCAGGTGGCAGAGCGCGGCGAGGATGGCAGCCTTGACGAGCGTGAGCGCAACCTCGGTCCCGCGAATGGCGGGCCCTGTGGGCGGGCGCTTGCGGGTGTTGCCCTGCGCGAGCTCGCTGGCATCGTCGGTTGCCTGATCGCGCTTAAAGCCGTCGAGTCGGGCGAGCGTCACGTTGGCCATGGGGCAGCCATCGGCGCAGCGCCCGCAGGCGATGCACTCACCCGATCGCAGGTCGGCGCGCTCGGGGTGGATGCGTACCGGGCAGCTGTCCTGGCAGCGGTTGCAACCGCGCGCACAGCTTTCGCGGCGGCGGTTGAAAAGCGAGATCGGCAACACCGGCAGCAGCGAGAATATGGCGCCGAAGGGGCAGAGGAACTGGCAGAAGAAACGCTCGACAAGGGCCATCCCAACCATGACCGCGCCAAGTGCGGCAAAGGCCGTGGGCGCGATGCCCTCGAGCGAGCGCGCGGTGATGCCGGCGAAGGCGACCCAGGGGCTCGCGCCCGAGACCTGGGGCCAGATACCCATCACACAGAGGGCGCAGATGCCCACGAGGACGGCGTACTTGACAAGCTGGAGCGCGTGCTGCACGCCCGCGGGGAGCCGGTGCGCGCCCTTGCCCTCGAGGCGAAGTGCCCGGCGCAGCGGGGTTGCAAGTGCGTAGACGATATCGCCGAGCGTACCGAAGGCGCAGGCAAAGCCGCAGAAGAAACGGCCGAACACGCAGGTGAAGGCCAAGAGGGCCAAAAGCAGGGATAAAAAGCCGGTGAGTTCGATGGGTGCGTGGCTCCCGAGCTGTGTGAAGATGTACTTGACGCCGTTGAAGGCGGCGTTCCAGGCGGCCGGGAAGCAGATGAGAAAGCCGAGCTGTACGCACCAGCGCACGCCGCGATGGAGGTACTGTCGGCGCAGGCGCTCCTGCATCTTGTTTTTGGGATGCGCGATGACGTTTGCGCCGTCGCGCAGGCTCTCAAGGGTTCCCGCGGGGCGCTTCGCGCCGCGGGTCTTGGTAGATGCAGTCCTGGCCATTACTGCGCACCTCCGGCGTTGCTCTGCTCAAGCGCCGCGTTGACGGCGTTTAGGATGCCGGCACTCGAGAACGTGGCACCCGAGACGGTGTCGACGTTGGTGCCCTGGGCGTCGCAGACGGTCTGCGTGAGGCCCTCGGCCTGCGCAAAGTAGGCGGGGGTCTCGCCGGCGTGGTCCGTGACCTCGACGCTCTCGATGTATCCGTTCTCGATGGTCACGCGGCAGGTGACAGTGCCGCCGTAGCCCTGGGCGCTGCCCTCGAAGGTGCCGTCGGTGGCATAGGCCCCGTGCGTCTGCGAGCGCTCGGCCTGGACAGCCTCCGCCTGGGTGCGGGCGTCGGCCTCTGCCGCCTGGGCGGCCCAGCTGCTGTAGCCCGCCACGATGGCGACGACGGCTGCGGCGTTGACGGCTTTGAGATAGAAATTGCGGTTGCGCCAGAGGTGGCGCCCAAGGAGGGCAAACGGGTTACGCATGGGCGCCAGCCTCCTCGGTGGCCCCGTTTGCGGCGGTCGGGTTGGCCGCAGGCTCATCGGGGGCGTTTGTCTTGTCAGAAGCGTTCGCCTTGTCGCCCTTGCTGTCGTTTGCGTCCTTATAGGCCGCGGCCGAGCGCGCGAGGGCGTCGGCGTAGGCGTTGGCGATGGCGCGGCTGGAGTAGGTGGCGCGCGCCACCACGTCGATCTTGTCGGCCTCGGTGCCCGCGAGTAGCTGTTCGGGGATGCCGGTGTAGACGGTACCGCGGAAGGTGCGGCCGTCGATGGCATTATCGAGGTAGGGCTCGTTATCCTCGTCAAAGGGATCGAGTGCGTCGGAGAGGCTCTCGTCGGGCTTGCCGCCCACGCCCTCGATATCGTGGATACCGGTAACCTTGCCGTCCTTAACGGTGACGGTGAGCTTGACGTAGTAGGGGCTGAAGGCTTCGTCGTCCTCCTCGTTTTTGCAGAGGGCGTAGCCTGTAAAGTCGCCGTCGGCGTAGTGGACCTCGTCTGGCGTGTCGGGCGAGGGGTCCGGGTTGGGCGCGGGGT
>CABQHR010000009.1 GCA_902463875.1 uncultured Collinsella sp. | reverse complement strand
GCGACATCATCGTCGGCGTCGGTGGCGGCAAGATCCTCGACACCGCGAAGGCCGTTGCCTACTACCTGGAGTCTCCGGTCATCATATGCCCCACCATCGCTTCGACCGATGCCCCGTGCTCGGCGCTCTCGGTGCTCTACACCGATGACGGCCAGTTCGACAAGTACCTGTTCCTTAAGGCGAACCCCAATATCGTCCTTATGGACACCACGGTCATCGCCGCAAGCCCGGTGCGCCTGACGGTGGCGGGCATGGGTGACGCGCTCGCAACTTACTTTGAGGCTCAGGCGACGCATGATGCCGACGGCGGTACCTGTGCTGGCGGCAAGGGCGGTATGGCCGGCCTGGCGCTCGCCAAGCTCTGCTACGAGACGCTCATGGCCGATGGCGTCAAGGCCAAGGTCGCCCTGGAGAAGGGTGCTCTGACGCCTGCCGTCGAGCATATCATCGAGGCCAACACGCTGCTCTCCGGTATTGGCTTTGAGAGTTCCGGCCTTGCTGCCGCGCACGCCATTCACAACGGCCTGACGCTGCTGCCCGAGTGCCACGGCATGTACCACGGCGAGAAGGTCGCCTTTGGCACCATCGTCCAGCTGGTGCTCGAGGATGCTCCGACCGAGAAGCTCGAGGAGGTCTTGAGCTTCTGCATCGAGCTGGGTCTTCCCGTTACGATGAAGGAGCTCGGCGTTGCCGAGTTTACGCGCGAGCAGGCCATGATCGTTGCCGAGGCCGCCTGCGCACCCGAGGACACCATGTGCAACATGCCGTTTGAGGTAACGCCCGAGATGGTCGCAAACGCCATCCTGGGTGCCGACGCACTGGGTCACTACTACCTCATGGACGAGTAGTTCAGGCGAATAGTTTAATCGACGAACAAGGGGCAAGGTCGACAGCGGCTTTGCCCCCTTGTTGTATTGGTGCAAACAAACCTGACCCCCATGCACCAAGTGGTGCAAAGGGGTCAGGTTTGTTTGCACCAATCTTGTTTGTCCACTGATGACGGATATGGCGCTGGAGTTTAGACTTCTTGCCTAATGAGGGTAATTTGGGAAGCAATTTCTATCTATAGCGGATATACCAGCTCGCCGTCCATCGGTCCACAATAAGGATGGCATTCTACCGACAAAGGAGGACACGATGGCTTTAATGGACATCTTGATGAAGCGCCGCAGCGTTCGTTCGTATACGGGTGAGCCGGTGAGCCGCAAGGAGCTCGAGAAGATTCTGACTGCCGGTCTCATTGGCCCCACGGGCAAGGGCAAGAAGCCGTGGCGTTTTGTGGTCGTGACCGACCCCGAGAAGCTCGAAGAGCTCTCCGGCATGCGCAAGCCCGCTCCGGCTGCGTTTAAGACCGCCGGTGCCGCCATTGCGGTTTTCGGCGATCCAGGCGTGTCCGATACCTGGGTGGAGGACTGCTCCATCGCCATGGAGAACATGCACGTTATGGCCGATGACCTGGGTCTGGGCAGCGTGTGGATCCAGAGCCGCCTGCGCGAGGCAAACGACGGCGGTGCTTCGAGTGATTACGCGCGCCAGGTGCTCGGCGTCGAGAATGGCTACGAGCTCGAGGCGGTGCTGCTCGTGGGTCGCATCCACAGCCACCCCACCTATCACACCAAGGCCGATGTCGACTGGTCGTTTGTGACCTGGGACGAGTAGGCCTTATCGACAGCCCATCCGGGCAACTTGCAAGGACATAAAAGTGGCGGGCTCGCCGGGAAACCACCCCGCCGGGCCCGCCACTTTTCGTATCGAGCATGCGTTACAGCTCGCAGACGTTCTGCGCGCGGCCCTCAACGTAGGCGACAACGTTGTCGAACTCGATCTTGGCGCGGCGCTGCATGGCCTCGTGCGTAAGGAAGCCAACATGCGGCGTAAAGATGCAGTTCTTGGCGTTGACGAGGGCGTAGTCGGCAGGGATCGGCGGCTCCATATCAAAGACGTCGATGCCGGCACCGGCGAGCTTGCCGTCGTTGAGCGCCTGGGCGAGGGCATCGTTGTCCACGATAGCGCCGCGAGCGCAGTTGATAAAGACAGTGCCGTCCTTCATCTGGGCGAACTGCTCGGTGCCAAAGCTCTTGCGCGTGGCATCGTTGTTGGGCAGGTGCAGGCTCACGATATCGGACTCGGCAAGCAGCTGCTCGAGTGAGACCTGCTCAATACCGGCTTCGGCCGCCTCGGGGTGCTCATGGCGGGCATAGCCCAGCACGCGGGCGCCAAAAGCCTTAAAGAGGCGACCCGTGGCGCAGCCGATCTTGCCGCAGCCCACGATGCCTACGGTCTTGCCGCAGATCTCGGTGCCCACAAGGCCGGCGCTCGTCTGGCCGGCGCGAACGGCGGCATCGGCGGCGCCCACCTTGCGCAGCACGTCGATAGTAAGGCCAAGGGTAAGCTCGGCGACCGAAACGTCGGAGTAGCCGGCGCAGTTGCGCACCTCAACACCGCGCTCGCGGCAGGCGGAAAGCCCCACGTGATCGATGCCGGTAAAGGCGACGGCGATCATCTTGAGTGCGTCGGCGCCGGCGACGACCTCGGCAGGATAGGGGTTGTTGGCGATCATGACGACCTCGGCGCCCTCGCTGCGGCGGGCGAGCTCGGCCGGATCGGTGGTCTTGGTGTCAAAGTAGACAAACTCGTGGCCAGCTTCCTTGAGCGGTGCGGCGAGCTCGTCGATGGTCTGCGTGGGTACTCCCAGCGGCTCGAGCAGTGCAATTATCATAATGCGGTCCTTTCGTTGTTAGCCGAGTACTTCGGATAGGTAGGCAAGGGCGGCTTGATAGGTTTCGCGCCCTACGGGATTGGCGGTGTCGCGGTCAAAGTCGTGTTCCAGATAGTACACCTGGTGCATCTGGCGTTGTTTGGCGGCGCGCATGAGTGACTTGGACTGCTTGAGGGGAACATCGTTGTCCCCGGTGCTTGCCGTGATAAATACGGGAGGCAGGCGTTCAAGATTTTCGCGCGTCAACGACATCACGGCGACGTTGTTCTCGTCCACGCCCAGCATGCGCCCCCAAGATCCCTGCTGGCGCGCATGCACATACAGGGAAAACCTCGTGGCTTTGGGGCCCTCAAACACCAGGGAGCCAGAAGGTCCCGTGAGTGCGCTAACCGTTGCGGCACCCACGGCGGGCATGGCCGCGTAGTGGGCGCTCGGGGTACTCACAAACGGATCCTCGAGGTTCCAGTAGCCATAGAAGTCCCAGATGGCGGCAGGCTGCTGCAAATCGGGGCGTTTGGAGGCAAGCTCGGCTGCCATCTTGAGCGCTAAATAGCCTCCTGCCGAGCGGCCAAAGAGCACGTAGCGATCGCAGCCGAGTTCGGCAAGCTCGTGCTCGACCAGCTGGCAAAGTGCCTGGAACGAAAGCTCCACCGAGCACTCAAGCGGCCACTCGGGCGCGAGGGGATAGTCAGCAGCCACCAGCGTATAGCCGGCGGCGGTAATCATATCGACGTATGGCTCCGGCAGGTCGCCACGCTCGCCATACAAAAAACCGCCGCCGTGGTAATAGACGATGGCGCAGCCATTGGAAAATCCCTCAATCGCATGGACCGTCGCCGGAACCTTGATCTTGCCGGCGCAAATCTCGAGCTCCATTTAGTTCTCCTTATCGAGCAGGCGGAAGATGCGCGAGCCCAGTGCAATCTGCAGACGATCGTCGGGGTTGTGGAAGTCGAGTCCGGTCGTCTTTTGGATGCGCTCGGAGCGGTAGCGGATCGTCTTGGGGTGCATAAAGAGCTGGCGGGCCGTTTCCTGGTAGTTGAGGTTGTTCTCGCACAGGACCGAGGCCGTCTCAAAGAACTCGAAGCTGCGGTCGTGGAGCTCGCGTACGCGCGGATCGATAAAGCGCGTGAGTTCGGTGGCATCGGTTACCTGCATAAAGAGCTTGTAGATGCCCAAATCCTCAAAGCGCATGATGCGGCCGTGATACTGCTCGCCATCAAAGAAGCGCTCAATCTCGGTGACCTCGCGCATCAGGTCGGGCAGGTTCGACGACGTTCCAAGCGACGAGATGGCGCCCAGGTACGAAAACGCTGGCAGCGCCGGCACCATGGCGACATCTTTCATAATCGTCTTGATATCAGCCGAATCGTAGCGGGCCTGGGGCGATTTGACGTTATGCAAAAAGACGATCGAATCGTTCATCTCCAGGTAGGCGGTCTCGGGATAGAGCATCTTGAGGCGGCGACGCGTCATAATCAAGATATCGCCGCGACGATCGATGGCATTGGGGTCGACGAGGTTGACCTTGAGCATCAGGGCCTCGTAATGGGGGAAGGCACCAATGCCCAGCGACTGCAAGCTGTTCATGACGCGCTCGGGGTCGAGCGAAGACTCGGTGAGCAGTTCGCGCATCACATTGTTGTTCTGGAAGAAGATCTTACGGTCGAGGGCGTTTTGCTTAAGGATTTCCATCTGTAGCAGCGACACGACGTTTTCGACCGCCATGATGTCGAGCGGGGAAAGGCGCGCGACCTTAACGTGCAAGATCAAGTAGTAGATCTGGTCATCGGAGCTGGGGATGAGCACCGCAGTCGCATGGCGCGTAAGCTCGGGGTAGGTAAGCTCAGCGTCAAAATAGCGATGGCTGCGGTACTGGTTTTCGTCGAACTCCGTCAAGCGCGGCATGGTAAAGCGCGAAAGCTCTTGGCTCGTGGTGGTGCGTCGATCCTTGGTGCTGTCGAAAAACGTGATATCGGCATGAATGAGGCCGCGCAGCTTGAGCAGAATCTCGAGCACGGTAGGCTCGCGCAGGGCCAGGTCCATAGTCTGACGATGCAGGTCATAGAAGCGGTTGAGCAGTGTGAGGTTGGAGTCTAGGAAGTTGCCGAGCACGTCGAGCAGCAGGCCCTCATACTTGGTGTCGGCGGGAATCTGAATGAGCGGAAGATCGTGCTTGTCGCAAAGCTTGACGATCTGAGCCGGTGCCTCTGCCAAAAGGCGCTCGGGCTTAAAGACAATCGCCCCGATGCCGAGCTCATCTGCTTTATCAAAGAAGAAGGTGAGCCCGTCAGCGGAGAGGTTCTCAAAGGCATAGAAGCTCGTGATGAGCATCTGGCCGGATTTGCCCCACGACTCGATATCGGGGGCCTCGACGATCATGGCGGTGGAGACCTCACGATCCAGGCCCGCACGGCCGGCGATGACGGTGGCGCCCTCGAAGGAGGGAAGCAGCAGCGCATCTGATACGTTCATGAGGGCTCCTTTGCGGTCGCATGTGACTGGGAGACAGTCCCATTGTCACATCAGATGGTAGTGCAAAAGCGCCCCGTGGCGCACGCGGCGCCGCGGGGCAGGTTGAAGACGGGTAGGGCACCTCACACGTGGTTAGGAGAGAGAGGAGAGGAGTACCCCGAAACCCAGGAATGATTTAGAGGCGGACGTCGCGGTTGCAGTCCTTGCTGTAGATGTAGGCGAAGTCCTCGTCGCGGCCGATGCCGTAGGCGGCCTGCGGGCAGTAAGCGCCCATGTAGAGGTAATCACCCTTCTTGACGGGCAGCCACTGGTCCTCGAGCACATACATGCCCTCGCCGGAGAAGATGTAGGCGCCGTGCTCCTGGAAGTGGGTCTCCACGTAACCGTGGCACGCGCCCGGCTTAAAGGCCAGGATGTGGATGTTCATGTCAAAGCCAAGATCGGTGGCGCTGGGCAGGAAGTCGCAGCACTTGACGTCGGTCATGTCCTCGTAGTCGACCCACTCAAGATCGTTGGAGTTGCCGATTACGGTGTGGGCCTCGTGGCCCTCGATGCGGTCGTAGAGACGCTTGTACATAAAGCCGTGAGCGTCACCCTCGCCCTTGTTCTCAAAGAAGATCTTCTTACCCTCGGGGACGAAGATGTAGCCGCCGTCGGTCACGGTCTGGGTGGTCTCGCCATCGGAAACCTCGACGGTGCCGTCGAAGAAGTAGATGAAGAGCTCCTCGCCCGGCTGGCCCCATCCCTGAGCGTTCTTGCCGCCCTCATGCACGGTCAGCAGGTAATCGACGAAGGTGCCGCCGAGCTTGGGCGAACCCAGGATGGTGACGTCGCAGTTCTCGAAGCCGGGGATAACGTTCTTGACGCAGCCGTCGGGCTCAATGACAGCCCAGTTGCGCTTGACGACGGAGCGGTTCTGCAGAATGTCGTCGCGATAGCCAGTGTTGTTGTTACGGTAGCCCATGATTGTTTCCTTTCTTTTGGGCGTTGATAAGTAAACGAAGTTAGGCGCGGGCGCGGCTGGCGCAGATGCGGTCGATGACCAAGAAGGCCGCCGTTCCCACGAGGATGATCAAGATTGCAAGGTAGAAGCCCCAGACGCCCGAACCGAGCGAGTCGGTAAGAGAACCCGTGACGGTGGGGGCGACCACCGAGGCGCTCATGCCAAAGAAGTTGAAGACGCCAAACATGGTGGTGACAGAGCCCTTGGGGGCAAACTGTCCAAGCCAGCTGATGATGATGGGCTCGACGGTGAGTTTGCCAAAGAAACCGTAGGCGACGATGCCGGCGACAACGACGGTCTGGTTGGTGCTCTGGATCATGACCAGGGCAAAGACGCTGGCAATAAGCTCGAGGCCAACGATCAGCGGCACCTTTTTGGTGGGCATCTTGTCGGCAAGGCGGCTAAAGATGAGCGCGCCGGGAATACCGGCAAAAAAGACGAGCGAGGACACGATGCCTGTGAGGCTATCGGCAAAGCCACGCTCGGTACCCAAGAAGTTGGGGAGCCACGTGCTAATGAGGTAATACATGTAGAGCGTGGAGAAGTAGACGATATAGGCAGCAATCATCTGCGGCTTAAAGAGCTTGCCCAGACCGCTCTTTTTGGGTGCGGCCGAATCGAGCTTTTGCTCGATGGTGGCCGGTGCCGCAGCCTCCTTCTGCCCGGGCAGGGTGCGCGCAAAGACTACAGCCATGACGAGGGCGAGCACAGCGGTGGAGGCAGCGAGGGTCTGCCAGGGGAGCACGCCGGTGCTTACCAGGCAGCTGGCCGAAACCAGGCCTAGGCCGGAGCCCACGGCAGTGCCGGAGTTGACGATAGCGGTGGCAAGGCTCTTTTTATCGCCCGGCACGTACACGTTGGTGATGGTGTAGGCGATGCCAAAGAACGTGCCGCATCCAGCACCAGAGATAAGGCTGCCGGCATAGAGCATCTCGAGCGTGCCCGAAAGCGCGATGATGACGGTGCCCACGGCAAACACGATAAAGCCGGGGATGACCACGGCCTTCATGCCAAACCGATCGACCAGGATGCCCGAGGGGATCTGCATGATCACATAGCCCAAAAAGTAGAAGCTCGAGATAAGACCGAGCTGCGCGTTAGAGACGCCGCCAAAGAACTCGGAAAGCACCGAGTAAATGGGGGTGAGCATCATACGCGAGATCCAGATGACAACCCAGCCAAGGGCGAGCACCACGATGGCGCGCTTCCAGAAGGGCGTTTGAGTTGTTGCCTTGGTGGTCATGGGATGAAGCCCCTTACGGTCGATGGAACAGGTGAAGGGCCCGACACTCAAAGGTGAGCGGGCCCCGTTTTAAAGCGTGTGGGCGCTATTTGACAAACTTGCCGGGGAAGTCCTTGCAGACACCCTCGCCCTTTGCATAGGTGGTCTCACCGCGCAGGATGGTGCGGGCGACCTGGCAGCCGATGGTGCGGCCGATGTAGGGCGTGATCTTGTTCTTGTACTCAAGATCGTCGGCCTGCAGCGTGTAGGGGCTGTTGGGCTCAATCAGGCAGAAGTCGGCATCCTTGCCAACCTCAATGCGACCCTTGTCGGCCAGACCAAAGCGGTCGGCGACGTTGGTGGACATGACCTTGGCGAACAGAGCTGCGCTCATGCCGCGCTTCTGGACCATCTCGTCGTACATGACATCCATGCAGTTCTGGATGCCGGAGATGCCGCCCCAGGCGTCAAAGGCGTTCTCGGGAGCCTTGAGGTCGGGCGTGCAGGGGGAGTGGTCGGAGACGACCATGGCGATGGAACCGTCGGCGAGCAGCTTCCACAGGGCGTCCTGCTGGGCCTTGTCACGAATCGGGGGAGAGCACTTGGTGATGTTGCCGATGGCGTCGAGCTCGTCGGTCGTGAAGTACAGGTAGTGCGGGCAGGTCTCGCAGGTGATGTCGTAGCCCTCCTGCTGAGCGGCGATAACCTCGGCCACGGCCTCCTTGCAGGTGCAGTGACAGATGTTGACGCGGCAGCCGGTCTGCTTGGCGAAGAAGATCACGCGACGGACGGCCTCGGCCTCGGTGAACGGGGGACGGGTGGCAACGTAGTCGGAGACCTTACCCTTACCGGCAGCCTTGGCGAGTGCGCCGAGCTTGTTGGTGATGGGGGCGTTCTCGCAGTGAACATCGAGCACCTTGCCGGTCTTGGCGATCTGGCGCATGCCCTCCCACAGCGAGTAGTCGTCGACGTCCTCAAAGTCGCCGTTGTCGGGGATGGTGCGGTCGCCGCAGCTGGCGACGAATGCCTTGTAGCCCACGACGCCACCGTCGGCGAGCTCCTGGATGCCGCCGTCGAGGTTGTAGGGGGTCAGGCCGCCCAGAGAAGCGACGTCGACGCGGAGCTTACCAGCGCCAGCAGCCTCCTTGATAGCGAGGCGCTCGCCGTTGGTGGTGGCGGGAACCTGGTTGAGGGGCATCTCGACGATAGAGGTGATGCCGCCCTTGGCGCATGCAGCGGTGCCGGTGAGGTAGCCCTCCCAGCCGTCGCGATAGCCGCCGCCGGGGTCGGTGATGTGGGCGTGGCCGTCGATCATGCCCGGGCTCACAACGAGGCCGGTGGCATCGATGGTCTCGGTGCCCTCAAGATCGGCGCCGATAGCGGCGATCTTGCCATCGGTTACAGCAACGTCGGTTACGGTCTCGCCGTCTTCGAGGATGACGGTACCGCCTTTAATTACGAGGTCGTACATTGTTCCTCCCTTAGGTAGGGTGTCTGCATTCTTAACAGACGTTGTGGAAAGGACCTTTACAGGGACGCGCCGTTTGCGCGCCAGCAGCGCGTCCCTGGCGAGGTTGAAGATGGGGCGGAGCGTGCGCTCCTGCAGGCGAGGGCCTGCGTGGTTGCTTTACTCGGCCTTGGCCTGTGCCTTAGACGAGGAAAGCTTGTGAATGGCGAGGTAGATTACGAAGGCCGAGATGGAGCCTGCGAACCAAGAGACGCCTGAGATAAACGAGAGCGCGGGGATAAACTGGCCCGAGAGCGAGATGACGAGCGCCGCGATGGTCGCGATGTAGGCCGGAACGTTGACGCCCTGATAGGGGTTGGACTTGTCCTGGTCGTTCATGTCCATGTAGAGCGCGTCGAGGTCGATCTGGCGCTTGGCGACAAAGTAGTAGTGGGCGATCATAACGCCGGCGACGGGACCGAGCACGGCGCCGATGGTGTTCAGGAACAGGTAGATGGAGCTGGAGTTTTCCATGAGCTTCCAAGGCATGATGGCAAAGCTGATGACGCTTGCGATCACAACGCCGCTACGATAGGTAAGCTTCTTGGGGAACAGGGCTGCCAGCTGATAACCAGCCGGGATGATGTTGCCCGTGGCGTTGGTGGAGATGGTGGTGAGCAAAAAGACTCCCGTGGCGCAGACGACGAGGGGAATGGAATCCCAAGAGTCGATGACCGTGGTGATGTCCCAGTGCTGCGTGCCGGTGGCAAGCGAGGCGCCGATAAGGATGACGACGCTGCAGAAGGCAAAGACCACGTAGGCGACGAGCAGGGAGAGGGTCTGGCCGCGACGCTGGGTTGCGGTGGACGTGGCGTTCTGGGTAAAGTCGGAGACGCTGGCGCCCGGAGCTGCCCAAACGGCGATGACGGAGTTCAGGATCATCAGGAAAACGAACACGGGGTTGAAGTCCTCGGCTGCCTGGGGGCTAAAGGCAAGGATGTTGCCCAGACCGCCGGCAGCACTGATTGCCCAGACGGTCATGCCGATGACGACGATATAGATGAGCGGAGAGAGGACAGCGGTGAACTTGTTGAGGATACCGCCACCGCCCAGGCCGATTGCCACGTTGAGGACCCAAAAGATGGTAAACGAGATGAGCTGCGGGATGCCGATGCCCAGGATTTGCGCACCGTCACCGATCTCCAAGAAACCGGGGAAGATCTTGCCCAGGATAATGGTGAGGGCAAGGGAGCCGGTGTAGGTCTGAAGGCCGAACCAGGCGATAGCGGCAACGCAGCCACGCAGGAAGCCGGGGAGCTTAGCGCCCAGGTTGCCATAGGTGGAGCGCAGGTGCATGGCAAAGGGGATGCCATACTTGGATCCTGCCTCGCCGTTGATCACCATAAAGGCTGCGACCAACAGGGCGCTAACCACAAGGGCAAAAATAACGTTGATGGGGGAGAGACCTAGGAAAAGGAATCCGCCCACCGCAGCGTAGTTGGGGATGTTGTGGACGGAGCCCATCCACAGGGTGAAGTAGTTCTTGACCCCCATGTTGCGCTTTTCGGCGGTCTTGGGGAGCATGTCGTCGTTATAGCCGCGTGCGCGGTAACGTTCGACTTCTTCGTCGGTCACCTGGTAATCGACGGATTGAGGGTTAGGCATGACGCCTCCCTTCGTAAGGGCATAGAGCCGCTAGTAGGCAAGGTTGTAGAGGGCAGCGCCGAGCATGTCGATGCCGGCCTTGAGGTCTTCGCCCTCGGTGTACTCGGCCGGGTTGTGGCTGATGCCCTTAACGCTGGGGACAAAGAGCATGCCGGTCGGAACGTGCGGGGCGATAACCTGGGAGTCGTGGCCGGCGCCGGAGTGCATCATGCGGTAGTTGGCACTGGAGTCTTTAGCGACCTGCTCGATCTTGGCGACGAGCTCGGCGTTCATGGGAACGGGGTCCTCGTCCATCCAGCGGTCGATCTCGATCTCTACACCGTGCTCGGCAGCGATACGGGCCATGTCGGCCTCGATTTCCTCGGAGAAGCGGACGAGCGTGTCCTTGTCGGTGTGGCGGCAGTCCATGGTGAACATGGCATCGCCGGGAACGACGTTGACGGTGTTGGGGGTAACCTCGATATGACCGAAGGTGAGTACCAGCGGATCGCCCTCGGCGTTAGCCTTGGCGATGGACTCGGTCACGATCTGGGAGAAGACCTGGACCACGTCGTGGCGATAGCACATACGAGTGGTGCCGGCGTGGTTAGCCTCGCCGTGCAGACGGATGTTGTAGCGACGCTGACCGGTGATGGCGGTAACGACGCCCACCTTCTTGCCTTCCATCTCGAGGGTGTTGCCCTGCTCGATGTGGAGCTCCAGGAATGCCTTGACGTTGTCGAGCGGGCTCGTGTGGGCGGTGCGAACGCCAAAGCCGCAGTTCTTCATAGCCTCGGTAAAGGTGACGCCGTCGTTATCGGCAACGCCTTCGAGTGCAGACTCGGGAACGGTGCCGACCATGTTCTTGCTGCCCCAGAAGACGAAGGGGAAGCGGCTGCCCTCTTCCTCGGCCATAGAGATGACGCGGAGGGACTTCTTGGGGGCGCCGTGGGTCTCGACTAGATCCTTAATGGCCAGGTAGCCACCAAAGATGCCGAGGGCGCCGTCGAGCTTGCCGCCGTGAACGACGGTGTCGACGTGGCTACCGCAGGCGATGACGTCATCGGTGCCGTCGGTGCCAGGATAGGTGCCCACGAGGTTGCCGACCTCATCGAACTCGGCAACCATGCCCATATCCTCAAACTTCTGCTTGAGGGCGAGCTGGGCGTCGAGCCATTCGGGCGTAAAGAGCAGGCGGGTCATGCCGCCGGTCTCATCGGTACCGAAGGATGCGAGCCAGTCGCGAACCGATTCCACATCTTGTACGGAGGTGCTCATATCTACACTCCTTATTAATTGGTTGAGGATCGGCGAGGCGCGTGGTGCAACGTCGATTCCGTGCGTTGGCTTACACAATACTGACTAAGGAAAACACCAACAATGTCCACTGTGGATAAAGTCGAGTCCAAATCGCTAGACACTCAAGATAATGAATGGAACCTTGGTGCATGGTTTACTGTCATCAGACGCTCGTTGCCGTTACGGCCTACAGCGTGACGGTACACCCACCGAGACATATAGAAAGTCGGCGATGCAGATGCTTTATACGGTTGTAAAGCAAAACTCGTATCAGGACTCCATCAACCTGATGCTGCTCACCAATAAGATCAACGCCATGCCTGGCGTGGTCCAGAGCCAGATCATGATGGGCACCGATGCCAACAAGGACATCTATGATGCTGCAGGCCTTTTGACGCCCGAGGCCGTCGCTGCCAACCCCAGCGACATGGTGATCGTCGTCGAGGCCGACGACGAGAAGATCGTGGACGAGGTGCTCTCCGAGACCGAGGCCTTCCTCGACGACCTTTCCGTTAAGAAGGCTGCCGATGACGGCAACACCACCGCTACCTCCTGGGAGGAGGCCGTGGCGGCGCTTCCCGATGCCAACCTGGCACTCTTCTCCATCCCCGGCGAGTATGCCGCTCCCGAGCTTGAGCGCGCACTCGACCTGGGCCTCAACGTGTTCTCCTTTACCGATAACGTTGCCCTGGAGGACGAGGTTCGTCTAAAGCAGAAGGCGCACGAGAAGGGCCTGCTCTTTATGGGCCCCGACTGCGGCACCGGCGTAATCAGCTCCGTGCCCGTGGCCTTTACCAACGTGATTAACCCCGGCAACATCGGTATCGTCGGCGCTTCGGGCACCGGCATCCAGGAAGTCACCTGCGCCATCGACCGTATGGGTGGCGGCTGCGTGCATGCCATCGGCACCGGCGGCCGCGACCTTAACGCCAAGGTCGGCGCTGTGACCGTTAAGGACGCCATCGTGGCGCTCGAGAACCATGACGCTACCGACGTCATCTGTGTTATCTCCAAGCCGCCCGCGCCCGAGGTTCGCGACGAGGTTATCGACCTGCTCGAGAAGTGCGAGAAGCCGGTCGTCGCCATCTTTATTGGCGAGAAGCCCGAGGCCCATCTGGGTCACGTGCATCTGGCCCACACCCTGGAGGAGTGCGCACAGATCGCCGTGGATCTGGCTGCCGGCCGCGAGGTCAAGGCCAACTACTGCGAGCCCGTCGACGTTACGGTCGCCGAGCCCCTCGCCGAGGACAAGACCGTCGTGGGTCTCTACTCCGGTGGCACCCTTGCCGGCGAGGCCGCGATGATGATCACCGAGGCGCTCGAGCTCGGTCACATCATCAAGGAAGACGGCTACATGCTGCGTCACGGCGGCTATGACGTCATCGACCTGGGCGACGACGTGTACACCCAGGGTCGTCCGCACCCCATGATCGATCCCGAGGTCCGCGTCAAGATGATGCGCGAGTACGCTGCCAAGCCCACCACGGGCGTCATCGTATTCGACTGCGTGCTTGGCTATGGTTGCCATCCCGATATGGCCGCCGAGCTTGCTCCGGTCATCACCGAGTGCATCGAGACCGCCCGTGCCGACGGCCGCGAGCTCCACTTTGTGGGCACCGTCGTGGGCACCAGCCACGATCCGCAGGATTACGACCGCTCCGTCAAGCTGCTGGCCGATGCCGGCGCCGTTATGGAGTCGAGCAACGCCCGCGCCGTTCGTGCCGCGCTTGCCTTCAAGGGTATCGACTACACCGAGGCCGACCGTCCGACCGTCGACTACGCCGTCAAGGACAACTCTCCGCTCCCTGAGCCTTCCGAGGCCGTGATGGAGCTCCTCACCACCAAGCCCCGCGTTATCAACGTCGGCGTCGAGAGCTTCGTCGACCCGCTCGTCAAGTACGGCGCCAAGGCCGTCCAGTATGCCTGGAAGCCCATGGCAGGCGGCAACAAGCGTATGATTCATCTTCTGACCGAACTCGCCAAGCACGACGAGATCGATGAGCAGAATGACAACATCGTCGAGCGCTTCCGCGCCTCCCAGCCCTTCCTGGTTGACGTCCGTCCGGCCAAGGACCTCATCCCCGAGATCAACGGCAAGGTCATCCTGCACGCCGGTCCTCCGATTGAGTACAGCCACATGACCGACCCCATGCAGGGTTCCTGCGTCGGTGCCGTCCTGTTTGAGGAGTGGGCCGACAACGAGGCTGACGCCCGCAAGCTGCTCGAGAGCGGCGAGGTCAAGTTCATTCCGTGCCACCACGTCCACGCCGTTGGCCCCATGGGCGGCATCACCTCGCAGAACATGCCACTCGTCGTGGTCGAGAACCGCGTTGACGGCACCGTGGGCTACTGCACCATGAACGAGGGCATCGGCAAGGTGCTGCGCTTTGGCGCCTACTCCGAGGAAGTCGTCAACCGCCTGCGCTGGATGCGCGACGTGCTCGGCCCCGTCCTCTCTGCGGCTCTCAAGCTCAAGGAGGATGGCATCAACCTCAACGTTCTCGTTGCCAAGGCCATTACCATGGGCGACGAGTTCCACCAGCGTAACATCGCCGCTTCCCTGTGCTTCCTTAAGGAGGTCGCACCCCTCATCACCCGCATGGAGTGGGATGCCAAGGAGAAGGAAGAGGTCATCCAGTTCCTGGCCGATACCGACCAGTTCTTCCTCAACATCATGATGGCCATGGGCAAGTCCATCGTCGACTACGTCCGCAAGGATCACGAGGGCTGCGTCGTCACCACCATGTGCCGCAACGGCGAGAACTTTGGCGTGCGCATCTCCTCGCTCGGTGACGAGTGGTTCACCGCTCCCGTCAACACGCCCAACGGCCTGTACTTTACCGGCTTTGCCCCCGAGGATGCCAACCCCGATATCGGCGACTCCGCAATCACCGAGACCGTGGGCGTGGGCGCCATGGCTATGATCGCCGCCCCCGGCGTCACCCGCTTCGTCGGTGCCGGCGGTTTTGAGGACGCTCTTGCCACCTCCAACGAGATGGAGAAGATCTGCGTCACCCACAACCCCGCCTGGACCATCCCCACGTGGGACTTCAAGGGTACCTGCCAGGCCATCGACATCCGCAAGGTTGTCGCCACCGGCATCACGCCGCTCATCAACACCGGCATTGCCCACAAGAAGGCAGGCGTCGGCCAGATCGGTGCCGGCACTGTGCGCGCCCCGCTCGGCTGCTTTGAGAAGGCACTCGAGGCCTACTGCGCAAGCTTGGGAATCGAGTAACACCATGGAACTCACGGCCGTCCAGATTTCGCCCTATGCTCTCGAGGGGCTCCGCGCTCCCTTGATGGGCCATGTGCACAGCGTGTTCAACACGAGCTTCAATATCGAGCTCGAGGACGCCCTGGTGCATGTGGGGCGCGATGCCGATGCATTCTCGTGCACGAGCATCACCATTCCCGCAGGCGAGATGTCGCTTGTGCTGGACGGCCTCAAGCCCGGTCAGGTCGTCACCGTACGCAACGGATATCTGCGCCTGTATCGCCCCGACGGCACCGTGTCGATTGATTTGCAGGGGGCGGAGCCCGTTAACTGCTCCGTCCCGGCCCTGTTCGATGTCGAATCGGCGCGATGGGCTCTTTCCTGGTTGGGGGAGCGCCGTCTGCGTGAGCGCTCGGGGCTTCCTCCCAGCACGGAAACGATGCGTGCGCTCACGGGCCTTCGCGAGGGCCCGTCGCCCAAGCGTATCGCCGATCACGTGCACTATCTGTGCGGCAGGGGTCTTGGCCTTACGCCCTCGGGAGACGACGTGCTCCTGGGCTATGCCTGCGCCCGCAGCGCTTTTGGCCAGACGGACGGGCTCGTCGATCTTCTTGCCAAGGAGTCGGTAGGACGCACCACGCCGGTTGCCTGCTCCTATGTCGCCGCGTTCTCTCGCGGCGGCGTGAACCCCGTGTACCGCGACTTGCTGCTCGCGACGCGCGATCGTGATGCTGACGCCTTTGACGATGCCGCGACGACGATCGAGCAGATCGGCAGTACGTCGGGTGTCGATGCCCTGCTGGGGCTTTCGATCGGCTTTTCCTACGTGGCAACGCACGCGGCGAGTCCCGTGCATACAGCGGCGTAGCGTATCACTGTCGTCGGATTCGTTATTTGATTTGTTTAAAACCCGAGGCAAGCGCCTAACCTTGCCTCAAGTAGACCATAGGAGGTCACCATGCTCGTCAAGCGCGAAGAACTCAAGACCCTCATGAAGAACAAGTTTATGGCTGCCGGCCTTTCGGAGGAGCATGCCGAGAAGACCGCCGAGGTGCTCACCTGGTCGTCCGAGCGCGGCCTGCACAGCCACGGCGAGGTTCGTGTCGAGTACTACACCGAGCGCATCTCCAAGGGCGGCATTACCACCGATCCCAAGTGGACCTGGACCCAGACCGGCCCCTGCACCGGTATCGTCGACGGCGACAACGGCTGCGGCTATCCCTTCGCTATCCTGGGCCTCGAGAAGGCCATGGAGCTCGCCAAGGAGAATGGCATCGGCGTCGTGGGCGTCAAGCGCGTCTCCCACACCGGCGCTCTGGGCTACTACACCGAGATGGCCGCCAAGAACGACCTGTGCTGCCTCACCATGTGCCAGTCCGACCCCATGGTCATCCCTTACGGCGGCGCTGAGCCCTTCTACGGCACCAACCCCATCGCCTTCGGTGCCCCCACGGCCGACGATCGTTTCGTGAACTTCGATATGGCTACCACCGTTCAGGCTTGGGGCAAGATCCTCGACGCCAAGAGCGCCGGTCGCTCCATCCCCGATGACTGGGCGGTCGACGTCGACGGTAACCCCACCACCGACCCGCACCAGGTCAACGCTCTGCGCGCCATCGCCGGCCCCAAGGGCTATGGCCTCATGATGGTCGTCGACATCCTCTCCGGCATCCTGCTGGGCGTGCCGGCTGGCCAGAACGTCTCCTCCATGTACCACGACCTCTCCGAGGGCCGCGAGCTTGGTCACCTGCACATCGTCATCGACCCGAGCCGTTTCTGCGGTCTTGACGAGTTCAAGCAGCACATGTCCAAGACCCTCGACGAGCTGGGCGCCGTCAAGCCCGCTCCCGGCTACGACAAGGTGTACTACCCCGGCGAGCGCGCCCTTATCCGCAAGGCCAAGTGCGACGCTGCCGGCGGTATCGAGATCGTCGACGACATCTACGATTACCTGGTCTCCGACAAGCTGTACATCAACAGCTGGGACCACAAGAACCGCTTCGCCGAGTAGCAGGTTTCTCGGCGCGTCACCTGTACGGCGCGTCGCTTGATTTCTGGGGCCGGTCAGCTCGATCGGCCCCAGGGTTTTATTTGACATCATTTTTGAAGGAGGCCATCTATGGCTGAGCGTATCGTTATCGCTCTGGGCGGCAACGCCATCCTCACCGACGATCCCACCGCGCAGGCTCAGATGAAGGCGCTGGACGCCACGTGCGACTACATCGTGCCGCTCATCGCTGCCGGCGACGAGGTCATCATCACCCACGGCAACGGCCCGCAGGTTGGCAATCTTCTGCTGCAGCAGGAGGCCGCCAACTCCGAGAAGAATCCGGCCATGCCGCTCGACACCTGCGTTGCCATGACCCAGGGCTCCATCGGCTACTGGACCATGCTCGCCATGCGTGGCGCCCTTAAGCGCGCCGGCATCAAGAAGCTCGTCCAGGTGCTCGCCATGACGGCGACCGTGAGCCCGGACGACCCGGCGTTCAAGAATCCCACCAAGCCCATCGGCCCGTTCTATTCCGAGGAGCAGGCTCGCGAGCTTATGGCTGCCAACCCCAACGAGACCTACATCGAGGACGCCGGTCGCGGTTGGCGTCGCGTGGTGCCCTCGCCGGAGCCCATGGAGCTTCCCGGCTGCGCTGGCATCAATGCGCTTGCCGATGCCGGTATCGTGGTCATCTGCACCGGTGGCGGCGGCATCCCCGTGCTCGAGGATGACAAGGGCGTCTATGGCGTCGAGGGCGTTATCGATAAGGACCTTACGGCCGAGAAGATCGCCGAGACCGTCGATGCCGATCACCTGGTGATCTGCACGGGCGTGGACAACGTCTGCGTCGACTTTGGTAAGCCCACGCAGCGCGCACTTTCGACGATCTCTATCGCCGAGGCCGAGCAGTACATCGAGGAGGGCCAGTTCCCCGCAGGCTCGATGCTGCCCAAGGTTCGCGGCTGCATGCGCTTTGTGCAGTCCGGCGAGGGCCGTCGCGCCACGATCACCTCGCTCGAGTGCCTGGCTAAGCTCAACGAGGGCGCCGGCACCACGATCGTGCGCTAAATACTTGGTACTTACGCAGCTCTGGGAGGCACGGGCAGCGTTGGTATAGATGGGCACCTGCGACAGGCTGACAGTCGCAGGTGCTTTTTAATAGAAAAGAGGCGAATTATGTCCCAAGAGGCAAAACGCAAGTTTACGTATAACCCGACAACGGCCATGGCTATCGCCACAGTTGCCGGTATTGTCGCGGGCGTCGTATTTGGCTCCGTAATGACAGATATTAAATTTATCGGTGATATCTTCTTTAGGCTTATCCAGATGGGCATCGTGCCGTTTGTGATGTGCCTGATCGTCGAAGCTATCGGCTCTCTGTCGCTTCGACAGCTTTCGAACATCGGTCTTAAGGCAGTCTTGCTGTTCCTTTTGACGTCTTTCCTGGCGGCCGTATTTGGCATGCTGCTCGGCGTGGTATTCCATCCCGGCGCGGGGCTTTCCAACAGCGCGCTCGTGCTCAACGCCACTACAGATGTCCAAGCGACGCAGACGAGCTGGCAGGAAACCCTCACCAACTTCTTCCCGAGCAATATCATTAGTTCCGTCGCTCAGGGCTCCGTTGTCCAGTGCATCGTCTTCTCGGTGTTCTTGGGTGTCGCCATCGTGCTTCATCGCGAGAAGACGGGCAAGGACGGTGTGGTGTTCTCCTGGGTTTGCGAGTTTTCGCAGCTCTTGCTGGGAATCATCAAGATCGTGATGAACGCTGCTCCTATCGGCATCTTTGCTTACGTTTCCGCTTCAATTGGTGCACTTGGCTTTGACATGCTCATCCCTATCGCCAAGTACATTGTGGTTCTTGCATTTGGCGTCGCAGCGTTCTTGCTGGTATTCTTCTTCATCACCGCATTCATCTGCCGTCTCTCTCCGTTCAAGCTCATCAAAAAGATGGGCCGCACGATGCTGTTTGCCGCTACGACCATTTCTTCGGCCGTTACGCTTCCCATCGAAATGGAAGATTGCAAGGAAAAGGTCGGTCTCGACCGCGAGGTTGCAAATTTGGTTCTGCCCCTCGGCGTGTCCCTGAACTCCAACGGTTCTGCTCTCCATATGGCACTGACGGCCATGTTCGTTTCTCAGATGTATGGCATGGACTTCTCGGGTGCGTCGCTGATCACGGTCGTGCTCATTTCGTTCGCGCTGTCCATGGCGACTGCCGCCGCTCCCGGAGCGAGCCTTATCTCGCTTACGATGCTTATTCCGGCGCTGGGTCTTCCTTTGGATGCCATTGCAATCCTTGGCGGTCTTGAGTACCTCGTCGCCTCCACGCGCACGACGCTCAATGTCGTTGGCGATGCGCTCTGCGCGCTCATTGTCGCTAAGAGCCAAGACGGCATCGACTATGACGTCTTTAACGGTAGCGATGTAGATGCAAAGCAGCTCGATGGCGAAGTAGCTTAAGGGTTATTGCATCTGGCAGAAACAAAGAGGGCCGCGACTCGTTTGAGTCGCGGCCCTCTTTTGTGCGTATGGGAAGCGGAACGATTACGCGGCGTAGACGGCCTCCGCGGCGGCGACACCGGCGGTGATGTCCACCTGCACGCCAGCGTCGAGCAGAGCCGAGCCCAGGGCGAGCAGGGTGGTCATGATGCAGTCCTTGCGGGCGTTGCAGCCCATGACGCCCACGCGCCAGATGCGACCCTTGAGCGGGCCGAAGGAGCTGGCGATCTCGACGGCATAGTTCTCGAGCAGCGCGGCGCGCACGGCGTCGGTTGCGCCCTCGGGGATGACGATGCCGATGACGTCGTTCATGCGCGTGGACTGGTCACCGTAGAGCTCGAGGCCCATGCCGGCAACGCCGGCGGCCATGGCGGCACCGTTCAGGCGGTGGCGCTCAATATCCTCGTCGATGCCCTCCTCACAGATGAGGCGCAGCGTCTCGTGCGCGGCGTAGAGCATGTGCGTGGCCTCGGTGTGGTGGTTGATGCGGCGCGGGCCCCAGTAATCGACGAGCTGCGGGAAGTCGAAGTAGTTGGAGCGGATGCGCTGGTCCACGGGCAGAACGTCCTCGGGGGAGTCGGCAATGCCCTCCTCGATGGACTTGCGCGCGACCATGACCTTAAATGCCTCGGGCGAGACGACGATGGGGGAGATGCCAGCCGGGCCGCCCATGCACTTCTGCATGCCAGCGGTGGCGATATCGATGCCCCACTCGGCGCAGCGCAGGTCGTTGCCGGCGAAGGAAGCCGTGGCGTCGGTCATGAGGAAGGCGCCGGCGGCGTGGCAGATGTCGCCCAGGCCCTCAAGCGGCTGCAGCATGGTGGTAGAGGTGTCGCCCGCGACGGTGCAGACGAGCTTGGGCTGCACCTTGTCGATGGCTGCCTTGATCTCGGCGAGCTCAAAGACGTGGCCCCACTCCTTGGTGATGACGGTGACGTCGCCGCCCACACGCGTGGCGATCTCGGCCAGCAGCGAGCCAAAGCGGCCGGCGGAGCAGACGAGCACCTTGTCGCCGGGGGCGATGATGGAAACCAGCGCGCACTCGATGGCGGCACGCGAGGAGCCGTCGACCATCAGGGCCTCGTGGCCGGGAGCCTTAAAGGTGTAGCGCAGCATGTCCTGCACCTCGCCCATGATCTTGAGCATATAAGGGTCGAACTGGCCCACGGTGGGCGTGGCCATCGCCGAGAGGATACGCGGGTCGACGGTGGTGGGGCCGGGCGCCATGAGCAGGCGGTGCGGCGGGTTGATGCGCTCGATATGGCGCACGTCGGTTGCGGTCTGGTCCATAATCTGTCTCCCAAGATTTAGGTATGTTGACGTCAAAAGGTTAGTGCAACACAAGGTGCAAGACACGATAAGAAGTGATGTCAAATTTTATCCAGTTGAGCCATTGACAGACGTTGATCTCGATGGGTTTAAACGACTTTCGCCTTTGGTTTCCATCAAAGGTGCTCTGCATGTAATTTGGCCGAGGTGCGAGCTGTTAGCGTATCATTATCTATCGCTTGTTTGCACTGCTCAGGGAGGGGCCGCGCATGGCGCAGGAACACGATCTGTT
>CABQHR010000008.1 GCA_902463875.1 uncultured Collinsella sp. | reverse complement strand
GCCAGCCCGTGGGAGGCCAGGGCGCCGCTGACCGGTGGACGGCACCGAGCCGTCAATCGACTTGAAGAAGGGGGAGGCCTCGCGGCCTCCCCCCTTTTTTTGCGTTTTATAGAGAGCTGTAATACAAGAACTCGCCTTCTTTTAGCTTGTCTTACTGTTTGGCTGTATTTTGAGTCCTTCTTTTGTATTTGCGCGATAATAACTCCCATTGGCGTTAGGGAGGACTTGATGTTTAGCGTTTTTGTCTTGGGCAATATTGCTTCGGGTAAGTCGACTGCCTGCCGCTATCTCGAATCTCATGGCGCCATGCTTATCGATCTGGACGAGCTTGCCAAATCGCTGTATGTGCCAGGCTCCGATATCGTCAATGCCCTCGCGGAAGAATTTGGCTGGGATATTTTGGACGAGGAGGGCGGCGTTCGCCGTAACATCCTCGCTTCTCGAGCTTTTGTTTCTCCTGATGCGGTCGCGAGGCTCAATAGCATTGTGCACCCCGTTCTCATTGAGCAGCTGTCACTGAGGATTCTTGATCCGGTTTGCTGCACGGTTTCGTCCCCCCGTTATCCCTTTGCGGTTGTCGAGGTTTCTGCCCCGACTGGTTTTGAGGATGCATTTGGCTTGGCTGATGAAATACTGGTCATCAGTGCTCCTTTGGAAGTCCGTCGCGGGCGTGCTATTCATCGTGGTATGGCGTCCTCTGATTTTGATGCGCGTTCTGCATGCCAACCTGATGAGGCTTCGCTTTGCAATCTCGCTACGACGGTAATCGATAATGCGGCGGGCGACAACTCGCTCTTTGAACAACTGGACGCTTGGCTTGTGCGCCATGGCTTCGGGGATGTAGTGGATAAGGAGGAGGCCGATGCCTAGGACACGTTTCTTTACGTGGTATCGCGTGGCGCCACTTGCCGTTGTGTTCGTCTTTGGCCTTATTTCGCTCGTCTACTCGTATGCTCCTGCCGCTTTCTTTAAGCCTTTGTATCCGATTGACTACGAGGCGTACGTAAAGCAATCGAGCATTTCGCACAATCTTGATCCGTATCTGGTGTGTGCTGTCATAAAGTCGGAATCGAATTGGGATCCCGAGGCCGAGTCGAATCAAGGCGCTCGGGGATTAATGCAGCTGATGCCCGAGACTGCCCAGGATATGATTGCCAAAGGTCTTGTCGATGGTAGCGAGTATTCAGCCGACAACCTTAACGATCCCGCTACGAACATCGAGTTTGGCTGTGCGTATCTTTCGTATCTTCTAACGTATTTCAACGGGTCGACGGATAGCGCTATTGCCGCATATAACGCCGGCATGGGCAATGTGGATGGTTGGGCGCAGCAGAGCACCTCGCTTCACAATGCGATTACCTTCCCCGAGACGCAGGCTTATCTGATTCGCGTCAATAATGCCTGGGTTCGCTATAAGACGCTCTATCCCGATCGGTTCGTATAGGACTAAGCCCTCCTCCTGCGTATACTGCAGATGTATGAGTTAGGAGTATCCATGACGGAATTTGAAGTAGAACGCGTTGGTGGTGAACTTAAGCGCTTTGGCGTTGAGGGCGCTGAGGTGCCGTTTGAAGTCGTTTCTCCCTATGAGCCTGCAGGTTCTCAGCCTAAGGCCATTGAGTCGCTTGTGCAGGGTGTGAGGGACGGAGATCGCTATCAGGTTTTGCTGGGCGTGACTGGTTCGGGCAAGACCTTCACGATGGCTAAGACTATTGAGGCCCTGGGGAAGCCGACGCTGGTCATGGCTCCCAATAAAACGCTCGCCGCTCAGCTTGCGAGCGAGCTCAAAGAGTTCTTTCCCAACAACGCTGTGGTCTACTTTGTCTCGTACTACGACTACTATCAGCCCGAGGCGTATGTGCCGCAAAGCGATACATATATCGAGAAAGACTCCTCGATTAACGAAGAGGTCGAGATGCTGCGCCATCAGGCGACCGCGTCACTGCTCTCTCGACGCGATGTGATCGTTGTCGCATCGGTCTCGTGTATCTATGGCATTGGCTCTCCTGAGGACTATGCGGGTCTGGCTCCAAACGTCGACAAGAAGGTGCCGCTCGAGCGCGATGACTTTATCCATGCACTTATCGACATTCAATATGATCGCAATGACTATGACCTGGCGCGCGGCACGTTCCGCGTGCGCGGCGATGTTGTCGACGTGTATCCGCCTTATGCCGAGCATCCGTTGCGGTTTGAGTTCTTTGGCGACGAGGTCGAGCTGATTGCCGAGATCGATGAGGTTACCGGTGAGATGCTTCGTGAGTACGAGGCCATCCCCGTATGGCCGGCATCGCACTACGTGACCGAGAAGCCGAAGGTCAAGGCGGCTCTGAAATCGATCAGCGAAGAGTGCGAGAAGCGCGTGGCGGAGCTCAAGGCGACTGATAAGTTGCTCGAGGCGCAGCGTCTGCAGCAGCGCACCGATTATGATCTTGAGATGCTCGAGACGATGGGTTTTTGCAACGGCATCGAGAACTACTCGCGTCATCTGGACGGTCGCAAGCCGGGTGAGCCGCCGTTTACCCTAATCGATTACTTTCCCAAGGATATGCTCTGCATCATCGATGAGAGCCATGTGACGGTGCCGCAGATTCGCGGCATGCACGAAGGTGACCGCTCGCGTAAGGTGACGCTGGTGGAGCATGGTTTTCGCCTTCCATCGGCACTCGATAACCGCCCGCTTCGTTTCGATGAGTTTGAGGCAAGGATACCCCAGTTTATCTATGTTTCGGCCACACCGGGCGACTACGAGCTGCGGGTGAGCCAAAACGACGTTGAGCAGATTATTCGTCCAACCGGTCTGCTCGACCCCAAGATCGATGTGCGTCCGGTTCGTGGGCAGATTGACGATCTTGAGGACGAGATTCGCGAGCGCGTTGCCCGCAAGGAGCGCGTGCTGGTGACCACGCTCACCAAGCGCATGGCCGAGGACCTGACCGACCATCTGCTTGATGCCGGCATTAAGGTCAATTACATGCACTCCGATACAGCGACGATGGACCGTGTCGAGATCCTGCGAACGCTGCGCGAGGGCAAGATCGATGTTCTCGTTGGCATCAACCTGCTTCGCGAGGGCCTAGACCTTCCCGAGGTCTCACTGGTGGCAATTCTCGATGCCGATAAGGAAGGCTTCTTGCGCAACCGCCGTTCGCTGATTCAGACGATTGGCCGCGCGGCCCGTAACGCCGATGGCGAAGTCATCATGTATGCGGACGTTGTGACCGATTCGATGAAAGAGGCCATCGAGGAGACGCAGCGCCGTCGCGAGATTCAGATGGCATATAACGAAGAGCATGGCATTGTGCCCAAGACGGTGCGCAAGGCCATCAACGACATCTCAAGTTTTATTGCCGAGGCCGAAAAAACCGTGGGTTCCAAGGGGCGCTCGAAGGGCGACTCTCTTGGACATGGCGCATTCTATACGCCCGATGAGTCGGGCGAGGGTGGCGTGCCGGAAACGGTGGCGCCCGAGCAGACACTTGCGGAGCAGTTGGAAGAACTGCCGCATGACGAGCTTGTGCGGATCGTCGAAACCATGGAAGAGGATATGCGTAACGCTTCTGCCGCCATGGACTTTGAGGAGGCGGCGCGCCTGCGCGATGCCGTCGTTCAGATTCGGGCGATGCTCGAGGGTGCGTCTGAGGACGAGACGATTGAGCGCTTACGTTCGCAGGCCCGCAAGGGTTCCACGTTCGCATCGGGCAGAAGACGCCAGGGTGCACGGTTTAAGAAATAGTGAACAGGCCCCGAGTTCCCTGTGGAGCTTGGGGCCTGTGTCTTTTGCGCGCTGGAATTCGTGCGTTAGAGGTCTGCGATCAGGGCTTCGGCACAACGGATGCCGTCGGTGGCCGCGCTCATGATGCCGCCGGCATATCCAGCTCCCTCACCACAAGGATAGAGGCCCGGGGTCGACACGGCATGGCACGTTCGGTCTCGGGTGACAGTGACCGGTGAGCTCGAACGAGTCTCCACGCCGGTAAGAACGGCGTCGGGGCGGTCGTAGCCTCGTAGCTTTTTTCCGAGTAGGGGAAGTCCCAGGCGGAGCGACTCGACGATATGTTGCGGCAGGGCTTCGTCAATTGCCGTCCAGGTCACACCGAGCGGATAGGTGGGCTTTACCTTTCCGGGCGCCTTGCTGGCGCGTCCTGCGAGGAAATCTCCGACGAGCTGTGCCGGTGCGTTCCAGTTGGAACCGCCCAGGCGGTAGGCGGCCGCCTCGCAGGCGCGCTGGAGCTCGATGCCGGCGAGTGGGTCATCGTTGGGAAGGTCCTCTGGCGTGACGTTAACGAGCAGGGCGGCATTTGCATTACGTCCGTCGCGGGCATTGAGACTGGCGCCGTTGACGCACAGGTGGCCCTGCTCGGAAGAGGCGGCGACAACCTGCCCGCCGGGGCACATGCAAAACGAGAACACGCTGCGGCCGTTGGGAAGATGGGCGACGAGCTTGTAAGGGGCTGCTCCGAGGGCAGGATGTCCCGCCGAGGCTCCGTATTGGACTCGGTCGATGTCGCGCTGCGGATGCTCGATGCGAACGCCCATGGCAAAGGTCTTTTGTGCGAGGGCCACGTTGTGCCCCTTAAGGAGCTCAAAAATATCGCGAGCAGAATGCCCGCAGGCGAGGATGAGGTGCTTTGTCTCGATTGGCTCGCAAGCGGCGTCTTGGGACGATTGGACATCAATACCGGTGATGGCGCCAGACGCGTCGATGCGAATGTCGACGAGCTTCGTTCGATAGCGGACGACACCTCCGAGCTGCTCGATGCGCTGGGATATAGCGGTGACGACCGTGGGAAGGATGTCGGAGCCAATGTGCGGCTTGGCATCCCACAGAATATCGCGGGGCGCGCCCGCCTCGACGAAGGTTTCGAGGATAAGGCGATGGGCGGGATTTTTGGTTCCCGTATTGAGTTTGCCGTCCGAGAAGGTTCCCGCGCCGCCCAGGCCAAACTGGATATTGCTCTCGGGGTCGAGGATGCGCTCCTTTAGAAAGAGGTCGATCGCCTGCGAGCGGCGAAATGCCGGGTCGCCGCGCTCGATGAGCAAGGGCTTAAGACCTGCTTCGGCGAGCGTAAGCGCAGCGAAAAGGCCGGCGCATCCGGCGCCGACAACGACAGGGCGTTCTTGAGGCGCGTCGGAGGCGGGGGAGGGGAATGAAGGCTCATCGTCTTCTATCGCGCGTACGCGCGAGCGGTCACGCTCGGCAACGCTGTCGACCGCTTCTCGCTCGAGGTGGGGACTAGTCAGCTCAACACGAAAGCTCAGGATAAAATGGACGTCTCGTTTTTTGCGAGCGTCGATTGACTTGCGGTGGAGCTCGATGGACTTGATCTCGGAGTCCTTGCAACGTAGGACGCGCTTGGCGACTCGCTTGCCAACAATGAGACAGGCATTTTCATCGCCGGCTTCATCGAGCGACGCGTTGACTTGGGTGATTTCGATCATCGAGGTCTCCTTAGAGGCAAGAAAGAGGCCGTCCGGTATCCCAGACGGCCCGAATGTGTTTTTGATTATAGACTGCGCGGCTACAGGCTGCTTGCAGCGCGAATGCCCGAGAGCCAGGCCCACGCAAGGTTAAAGCCTCCGCAATCGGCGTCGATGTCGAGCGCTTCGCCGCAGACGTAAAGCGGGGCGTCGACAACGCTGCGCGCGCGTAGACTGGGTGTTGAGATGCTCTCGACAGATACGCCACCACGCGTGACCTGCGCCGAGCGCTCATCGGTCGTCCCCTCGGCAAACAGCTTAAAGTGCTTGAGGATCGAGACCAGATGGATGACATCGTTGGAGCCTGGATGGCACTGCTCGAACGCTGTGCAGACGACGCGGGAGAGTTGCGGGGCGAGCATGCCGTCGAGCCAACGGGGATCGCGGGGTGAAAAGTCACCGAACAGCTCAACGCGCCGGTTGAGCATATCGAGCAACTCGTCTTTGGAGAGGTCGGGGAAAACGTCGAGCAGGATCGTATCGCCGTGCTGGATACGACGAGAGAGGTTGAAGACAGCGACACCCGAGATACCGAAGGTTCGAAACAGCACTTCACCGTCTTCGTGCCAGAGCTCATTATGATTACGGGCGAGCGTCAAGCAGGCGCGGACGCGCAGGCCATCCAACGTCTTGAGTGCCGCTCGATCGCCAACGACCGTTGCCGATACGGGGCAGAGGATGGGGCGCAGCGAAGTGAGGGGGAGGCGAAACGTATCGGCGATACCGGTGGGGTTGCCGCCCGTGGCGATAATTACGGCATGTGCCTGCAGGGCCACGTTCTTGCGAGGGACATCGGCGAGCGCCTTCCGAAGCGAGCGGAGCTCCGATTTTCGGTCGTCGTGCTTTTTTGCCTTGAGCGCCCGCGCTGGACGGTCTATTTGGAGTGCCCAGCCTTCGGAAGCTTTGTGCGCCGTGGCAACGTTGGCTCCGCAGATTAAGGTGATACCTAGGCGGTCGCAAACGTTGAGAAGCGCGTCGCGCACCGATTCGGCGCGAAGGGAGCGCGGGTACAGCCGGCCTTCCTCGGAGGTTGTCATGATGCCCAGCGAGGAGAAGAAACCCATAAGCTCTTGTTCGGGCTGGGGGCCCATGACGGATTCGACGAATGCGGGGTGGTTATACCGCTGAGGATCAATCGATTCGTTGGAGAGGTTGCAACGGCCGTTACCGGTCGCAAGGAGCTTGAGGCCGCAGGCGACATCGCGCTCAACGATGCAGACGCTTTTGCCAGCGCGTGCGGCCGTAATGGCGGCGGCGAGGCCTGAAGCCCCGCCGCCGATTACCAAGACGTCATAGAGGGCGCTCGCGTTCACTTAGGCCTCGTCGGTCTCGTGCGGGGTAATAGCCTCGACGGCAGAGACTGCCTTGGGCAACATGCCATCGGGCAGCGCGGTCTCGACCTCGCCCTTATCGCAGGCCTCGGCGAGTGCCGGATTAATGGGAAGCTGGCCCAAGATGTCGAGGTTATAGCGCTCTGCGACCTCGGGGAGCTTGCTCTTGCCAAAGACCTCGATCTTCTTGCCGCAGTCAGGGCACTCAATATAGCTCATGTTCTCGACAATGCCCAGAATGGGGACGTTCATCTTCTCGGCCATGTTGACCGCCTTGGCGACGATCATCGAGACCAGATCCTGCGGGCTCGTGACGATGACGATGCCGTCGACCGGCAGCGACTGGAAGACGGTGAGCGCGACGTCGCCTGTTCCCGGAGGCATGTCGACCAGTAGGTAGTCGATGGGGCCCCACGAGGTCTCGCTCCAGAACTGCCTAATGGCGCCTGCGATGACCGGACCGCGCCAAAGGACGGGGTCGGTCTCGTTTTGGAGCAGCAGGTTGGAGCTCATGACCTTGACGCCGTGCTCGGAGATTTCGGGCAGCATAAGGTTGCCAAGGGCATGGACGTGGCGTCCACTCATACCGAACATCTTGGGGATAGAGGGACCGGTGATGTCGGCATCGAGGACGCCGACCTTGTGGCCGTGACGGGCAAGCTCGGTGGCGATGGCACCGGTGACAAATGACTTGCCGACACCGCCCTTGCCGGAAAGCACGGCGATGACGCGCTTGACCTCGGACAGCGTGTTCTCCTCAAATTGCGACGGCGACGTTTGTCCGCCGGCGGCCTGTGCGTGTTCGCAACCCATGTATGACTCCTTTGTATATGCTGGGGCCGGGGCCCCGCGATGTGACACGAGCGTCATTGTACCCTCGTTTGCGAGCGGGAGTCATTTGCGATGCGTTTGGGCCGAGCGTGCTTGCAATACGATGGGCCCAAGCGAATGGGCGGGCTTACTGAACTTTGCTGGCGAACTCGAGGTATTGCATGCGCTGCAGCTTGTCGATCGTCGAGGCGTAGGGGCTGTCTTCCGATTCCAAGTCGTAGCGCAGCCCGTCGGCACCGAGATAGCCGGCGACATTGATGGTGGGCACATCTGACCTTGTCGCAAGCAGGGCCTTTTGGTAATTGGTGAGCGGGGCGCCGATCTTATTAAGGGTAATGGCTGCAATCTCGTTTGCCCCGACGGTGTCGTAGACGTTGAGCTCGGTATTGCCGGCGATCTCATAGTTAGCCCAGACGAGATATGTCGACTGATAGATACGGAAAGCGTGGCTTGCCGTATCTTCCTGAGGGTACAGCTCGTCGTTGAGAGTCGTTGCGGCGCTCGGCTGATGGTCGCCAAAAAAGACAAGAACAACCGGTCTGCCGATGTTGCGGAGCTCGTTGATAAAGTACTCGAGGTCCCGGTCGGATGCGTTGATGCAGGTGAGATAGGTGTTGAGCGCGCTGTTGGCGCCTTCGCTGGCTCCCTCGACCCAATAGTTTGTCAGCTCTTCGGCGGGAACGGTGCCATAGTCGTAGCCGCCGTGATTTTGCATCGTGACGTCAAAGATGAACTGCGGCGCTTCGTCGGTTCTAAGCAGGTCGAGTATCTTGTCGTAGGTGGCGTAGTCGCATACGCCGGCATGGTAATAGGGCGCACCTTCGAAATCGCCGATTGAAAGAAAGTCTCCAAAGCCCAGCTGCTGATAGATTTTATCTCGATGGTAGTTGACGGGGTTTTGCGGGTGCATAGCGGTAGTGGTATACCCAAGCTCTTTAAGGTCCTTTGCCAGGCTGTTTACGCCATTCATCTGATACAGCTGATAGGGGATCTTGCCTAATCCGACAAAGGCCGTTGTCGCTCCGGTCAAAAATTCGAATTCGGAGTTCGCCGTTCCGCCACCGGCGACCGAAGCGAGCATGGTGCCGCGAACAAGTGTGTCGGGAAGCGAGTTGTAGAATGCGGGGCCGGTGTACCCGGCCGCCTGGAGCTGCTCAAAGCACGAAAGGTCGCTAAAACTCTCATTCATGACGGCAACAATCGTCGGCTTGATTTCATTGAACTGGGCAACGGCCGCCGCGCGCTGTTCGCTCGAGCCATATGTGCTGTCGTAGGCGGCGGCGAGCTCCTGCTCGATGCTCTGCGCCTCATCGGGCGTATAGTCTTCGGGCTTCTCAATGGGCAACTCGTTGACCATTTCGGTGAACGAAGTGATAAAACCCTGAGACGCATACGTGGTGATGGGCTGCCAACGGTCAAATCCAAAATCCAGCGCCTGCTCCAAGTCGATGTTGGAAAAGCCTGAGAGCCCCACAACGGTCACTAGCAGAAAAGCACAGAGGTTAGCGGCGATAGCGGGGAAGACATGGGTGGGCGTACGGAGCTTTCGCGGTCGGATGAGCGAAAGAAGCCCCAGGGAAATCTCCAGCAGGGCGAGAGAGGTTACGATTCCGGCGGTAAAGGTAAACTCGTATCCTTCGCTCACTTCCATTGCGGTGCCAAGGGCCAAGATATCGCTTGGCAGGATGGCTTCGCCTTTAAACGTTATGACGAAGTGCTCGGCAATGCCAAGGATGCAACAGACGATGGGCACGAGGGCCATGACGCCTCCATGACGCTGTCCCAGCAAATAAAGGGAGAGCAGAACCGTCGCGAGCAGCCCGACGGAAAACCCGAATGAGTTGGCGGGAATGCGATAGAACGTTTCGTTGCAGGCAATTTCGAGTGAAACGAACGAGAGCGCTGAAACAGCGGCGATGACAAGGATGTCACGGCAAATACAGGCAACTGTTCCCGTCGCAAGGTCGGTTTGGTCGATAAGTCCCGAAACCAAGGGCTCGACAAGAAGCATGACGGCGGCAGCACCGAGCGCCGAATAAGAAAGGACCCATAGGGAGCTGCCCTCATTTACGAGCAATTGATTCGTAACCCATGCAGCTACCACGCCAAGCGGGATGAGGAGCGTCGCGCACCAAAAGACGCGGGCAATGGGTGGTTTTTCGTTGCGTTTGATTGAAAAATACACGCGCACGACGACGGCGGCCACGATAAGGACGGCGATGAATATGGGCAGATTGGCCATGTCGCTCGAAGTGATTTCAAGGGGGTATCTTCGGTCATGGACGTTCCTCTGGTACAGCAAATTAAGTTCAGTATTAGATTACTGTAACCTTTCCACGGCATTTCGAGAAACAAAGCGCCCGATACGCAAAGCTAAAGGTCTGCGAATCTTGTATTACGAACATCTGTGCGCGTCGAGTGCGCTAAACTCATCGACAGTGTGATTTGAAGTTATAGGAGGCAAGGAGCTTCCATGTCTGATTCTTCTATCGTTATTCGCGGCGCGCGTGAGCACAACCTGCGCGATATCGATGTTTCCATTCCGCGTGACCAGCTCGTGGTCATTACCGGTCTTTCCGGATCGGGTAAGAGTTCGCTGGCGTTCGACACCATCTATGCCGAGGGCCAGCGTCGCTACGTCGAGAGCCTCTCCAGCTATGCGCGTCAGTTTTTGGGCCAGATGGACAAGCCCGATCTGGACTCGATTGACGGCCTGTCGCCAGCCGTGTCAATCGACCAGAAGACGACGTCCAAGAACCCACGCTCGACGGTGGGCACCGTAACCGAGATCTATGACTACCTGCGTCTGCTGTTTGCTCGCGTGGGTACGCCGCACTGTCCCGAGTGCGGTCGCGTCATTGAACGTCAGACGACCGACCAGGTTGCCGATAAGGTACTGGCAGCTGGGGAGGGCCGTCGCGCGTTCGTACTGGCACCGGTGGTTCGTGGGCGCAAGGGCGAGTATGCCAAGCTGTTCGAGGACCTGCGTGCGGAGGGCTTCAGCCGCGTGCGCGTCGACGGTGAGGTGCGCTCCCTTGATGACCCCATCGATCTGGACAAAAAGTTCAAACACGACATCGAGGTTGTGGTCGACCGTATCGTAATTCGAGAGAACTCCCTGGGCCGCATTGCCGAGTCCGTTGAACAGGCGACGGCGCTGGCGCACGGTAACGTGAACGTGTATATGCTGCCCGACCGCGATGCTCCCGAGGGAACCGAGGGAGAGCTGCTGGAGTATTCGCTGGCGCTGGCATGCCCGGAGCACGGGCATTCCATTGACGACCTGCAGCCGCGCGATTTCTCGTTCAATGCGCCCTATGGTGCATGTCCTGAGTGCGATGGCCTGGGCTTTAAGAAGACGGTCGATGCCGAGGCACTGATCGAAGACCCCTCAAAGTCGATTGCCGACGGAGTCTTTGGCAGCCTGTTTGGCAACTCCAACTACTATCCGCAGATTTTCGCCGCGGTCTGCAAGCACTTTAAGGTGAGCGCCGATACGCCATGGGAGGACCTGCCCCCGCGAGTGCGTCGTGCGTTTTTGGACGGCATGGGCGACACGAAGATTTCGGTCGACTATCAAAAGCTCGATGGGCGTCGCAGCCAGTGGGACACCAAGTTCTCGGGTGTACGCAACATCCTGTATGAGCGCTATACCGAGACGACGAACGAGAATACCAAGGCGCGCCTGGAGAAGTACATTCGCGAGGAGCCGTGCTCGAGCTGCCATGGCGCCCGTCTGCGTCCCGAGATGCTTGCTGTCACCGTGGGCGGTAAGTCGATTTATGAAGTCTGTTGCCTGTCGTGCCGCGAGTCGCTTGCGTTTTTTGAGAGCCTGGAGCTTACCGAGCGCCAGCAGTTTATCGGCGGCCGTATCGTCAAGGAAATCCTGGAGCGCCTGCGCTTTCTGGTTGATGTCGGACTCGACTATCTGACACTCGATCGAGCTTCGGCGACGCTTTCCGGTGGTGAGGCCCAGCGTATTCGCCTGGCAACGCAGATCGGCGCCGGCCTCATGGGCGTTCTGTACATTCTGGACGAGCCGTCGATCGGTCTTCACCAGCGCGATAATGAGCGCCTGATTAAGACGCTCGAGCGCCTACGCGATATCGGTAACACTGTGATTGTCGTCGAGCACGACGAAGATACGATTCGCGCTGCCGACTATGTGATCGATATGGGTCCCGGCGCGGGCGTTAACGGTGGACACGTGGTCGCCGCGGGAACGCCTGCCGATATCATGGCGTGCCCCGATTCGATGACGGGTGCCTACCTGACCGGCAAGCGAATGATTCGGGTTCCCGATGAACGCCGCAAGCCCGGTCGCGGCTGCCTTAAGATCACGGGTGCCCGCGCCAACAACCTCAAAAACGTAACCGCCAAGATCGAGTTCGGTACGCTCACGGTCGTAACCGGCGTGTCGGGATCGGGCAAGAGTTCCCTGGTCACCGATACGATCGCGCCCGCGCTTACGAACGCCATCCATCGTTCAACGCGTCCCGTGGGGCCGTATAAGAAGATTGAGGGCATCGAGTGCATCGACAAGGTGATTGATATTGACCAGTCGCCGATCGGTCGCACGCCGCGATCAAACCCTGCGACCTATATTGGCCTGTGGGATGATCTGCGTGCCCTGTTTGCAAGCACGCCGGAGTCGAAGGCCCGCGGCTACTCGCCGGGCCGTTTTTCCTTTAACGTGAGCGGCGGTCGCTGCGAGGCGTGCAAGGGCGATGGTCAGATCAAGATCGAGATGCACTTCCTTCCCGATATCTATGTCCCATGCGAGGTCTGCGGCGGTAAGCGCTATAACCGCGAGACGCTCGAGGTGACCTACCGCGGCAAGACCATCTCGGACGTGCTCGACATGAGCGTCACCGAGGCGCTGGCCTTCTTTGGGAATATCCCGCAGATCAAGCGCAAGCTCCAAACCCTGTATGACGTGGGCCTGGGCTATGTGAGTCTGGGCCAGCCCGCCACGACGCTTTCGGGCGGAGAGGCACAGCGCGTGAAGCTCGCCAAGGAACTCCATCGTCGTCAGACGGGCAAGACGTTCTACATTTTGGACGAGCCCACAACCGGTCTTCATTTTGAGGATGTCCGCCAGCTGCTCGACGTGTTGCAGCGCCTGGTCGATGCGGGTAACACGGTGCTGGTGATCGAGCACAACCTTGATGTCATCAAGGTTGCCGACCGCCTGATCGATATGGGTCCCGAGGGCGGCAATGGCGGAGGAACCGTCGTGGTCTCGGGAACACCGGAGCAGGTTGCGGCGTGCCCGCAGAGCTACACGGGCAAGTTCTTGGCACCGCTGCTCAAGCGCGACCGTGAGCGCCAGGCACAGCTCGACGTGCAGTAAAGAAACGTTGTAATGCGAAAAGCGCCACCGATTCCTTCCGATCCGGTGGCGCTTCTGTGTGTCGAGATGACGTACGCGGCCAAATTGGACATATACTTAAGCGTTGCGTTCGCATGCGAAGGAAGGGATATGCCATGGCAAAGGCTGCGAAGACGCCAAAAACCAATGCAATGCGCGAGTTGGAAAGCGCCGGCATCTCCTATGTTCTCCATACGTACGAAGACGATGGCGATGAGTCGTCGGGCCTGGGCGTCGCGATTTCCGAACAGCTTGGCGAGGAGCCCGGCCAGGGATTTAAGACCTTGGTCTGCACGACGCCGTCCAACGATCACGTTGTGTGCTGCATCCCCGTTGCCGATGAGCTCGACCTAAAGGCCGCTGCGCGCGCCGCAGGAGAAAAGTCCCTGGTCATGATGCATGTCAAGGACCTGCTTGCCGCGACAGGGTACGTCCGCGGCGGCTGCAGCCCGGTCGGTATGAAAAAACGCTTTCGGACGCTGATCGATGAGACATGCGTCCTTTGGGATACCATTTTTATCTCGGGCGGTAAGCGTGGTTATCAGCTTGAGCTTGCACCCGAGGACTTAGTTGCATTTTGCGGGGCGACGGTTGCCCCGATCACGAGAGAGGACTGAGCGATGCCGCAGGAAGAATCGAAGCGCGGAGCTCACTTCGCAAACGGCTCGGCTTCTCGGGCGTCCGCGTCTGGGGACTCTTCGGTCGAAAACGAGATACGAAACGCTTGGTCTGTGGCTGGTGACCCGGGGGAGACGGCTGTGTATCTGCGTGCCGCCGGTGCCGGCACGGTGCCTCCCCACACGGTGCTCTCTTCTGGTCGTCCCGATGAAACGGCGGTGTTTTTAGCCGCGGCTCGATCTGGTGCCGGAAGAACGCCTGCCGCCGCCGAGACGCCTCGCGCCCCGCGTCCCGATGAGACGGCGGTGTTTTTGATGGCTGCCCAGGGGAAGGGCACTTCGCAATGCGTCCCCGCCGCCCCTTCTGCCAAGTTTGCAGCTGATGTCTATGACGAGCCGTTGCTTTCGGATGACGACTGGTCGCCGCTTGGTTCTACCGACCCTGTCGAGGGCGTAGCCGTCGACGACGGTGACGACTGGGATCCCCTGTCGTTTTCCGGCCGTACTGCCGCTGCCAAGGAGGTCGACACGGTATTTGGCGGCGATTCCGTATTCGAGCATGATGCGTCGTCCGGCAACGACACGACGCTCGTCGACGATGCCGCACCCGTCGACGATGCCGTCTTGGTCGTTGATCCCTTCGCGTTGGCTGATTCCCGTGCCGCCGAGGGCGATCCGCAGCTGCAGGAAGAGGCCCGCGAGGAATTGCAGGAAGACGAAGACGATATGGGCTCGTCCGACTATTCCACGGTTGG
The DNA here is from genome assembly GCA_902463875.1 of uncultured Collinsella sp. Classification (GTDB taxonomy): domain Bacteria; phylum Actinomycetota; class Coriobacteriia; order Coriobacteriales; family Coriobacteriaceae; genus Collinsella. The sequence goes on along the minus strand of CABQHR010000008.1, from coordinate 6,993 downwards.
CCGTTCTGCCGGCCTTATGACTGCGCTGACCATCGTATCGCGCGTCACCGGCTTTATCCGCACGTGGGCTATGGCTGCTGCCATCGGCATGTCGCTGCTCTCGTCTTCCTATCAGGTCGCCAACAACCTGCCCAATATGCTCTACGAGCTCGTGATGGGCGGCATGTTGGTAACCGCCTTTTTGCCGGTGTACATGGGCGTGAGGCGCGAACAAGGTCGCGAGGCGTCGAACGAGTATGTGGGCAACCTGCTTGGCATCCTGCTTTTGCTGCTGGGTGGTATTTCGGTGCTGGGTACCTTGTTCGCCCCCGGCTTTATCTGGACGCAGTCGTTCCTTTCGGGCGACGGCGGCAGCATGGGCACCGCCGCGTTCATGTTCCGTTTCTTTGCCATCCAGATTTTGTTCTACGGACTCGGCTCTGTGTTCTCGGGCGTTCTCAACGCGCACCGTGATTACTTCTGGTCGACGTTCGCCCCGGTCCTCAACAACGTCATCGTCATTGCGAGCTTTATGGGCTTCGCTCCCGTATCGGCGCAATTTGGCGAGCAAGCCGGCATTATCTTGATTGCGGCAGGAACGACCCTTGGCGTTTTCGTTCAGATGGCATGTCAGATTCCCGCGCTCGGCAAGCACGGCGTGCATCCTCATATCCATATCGACTTTAAGGACCCCGCGCTGCGCCAGACGATTGCGCTGGGTATCCCGACGCTGCTCGCAACGGTGTGCATGTTTGTCTCGACTTCCATCACCAATGCCGCCGCACTGGTGGTGCAGCCCGAGACCGGCCCGTCCGTCATCGCGTATGCACGCCTGTGGTACACGCTGCCTTATGCCCTGATTGCCGCTTCGCTTTCGACGGCACTCTACACCGAGCTCTCTCACGACGCGCAGGAGAAGGATTACGACAGTGTCCGCATGGGCATCTCGCGCGGTGTCGCTCAGATGCTGTTCTTCCTGATCCCGTTTGCGTTGTACCTGATCGTTTTCGCACGTCCGCTCAACATGATCTACTGTGCCGGTAAGTTTGATGAATCCGGCGTGAAGCTCGTGTCCGAGTTCCTTGTCTATCTGGCGCTCTCGCTGCCGCTCTATGGCGTGGTCGTGTTGATGCAGAAGAGCTTCTCGGCTCTGCTCGACATGAAGCCCTATGGTCGCTATTGCCTGTACTCCGCCATTGGGCAGGCCGGTTCGGTGCTGCTGTTTGGCGTAGTCCTCGGCTACGGTATGCCGGCTATCGCACTTTCGTACGTCGTCGACTACGTGATCTTGGTCGGCTGTTCGCTGTGGTGGCTGCGCCGTCGTCTACATGGACTTCAGGTCAAGTCCATTCTGCACGGGGGCTTCTTTGGCCTTTTGCTTGGAGGCCTAGGTGCGGCTGCGGGTGCCGGCGTCATGTGGGCGCTTGAGCACTTTGTCGGCGCGCTCGGCGGCTCGATTTTAATTACCTTGGGTTATGTTTGCATTGCGGGTATCGTCTCGCTCGCCGTCACCTTTGGCTTGGCTGTCGCCTTTAAGATGCCCGAGGTCTCTGCGCTGCTTCGCCGCAAGTAGGTAAACGTGGCGGGTCACGATAACATTCCAACGCTTGCCGAACAGGTTTCGCGCGTTCCCACACAGCCTGGCTGTTACCTTTGGAAAGATGCCAAGGGGGATGTCATCTATGTGGGCAAGGCGAAAAACCTGCGCGCTCGCATGCGCCAATACGTGACGTTGCAGGACGAGCGTCAAAAGATCCCGCTCATGATGCAGCTGGTGGCGAGCTTCGACTATATCGTCGTGGAGACCGAGCACGAAGCTTTAGTGCTCGAGCGCAATTTGATCGGCCAGTACCATCCGTACTTTAATGTCGACCTCAAGGACGACAAGAGCTACCCCTTTATCGCTATCACCAAAAGCGACCTATTTCCCGCTATTAAATACACGCGCGAGCGCCATAAGCCTGGCACGCGCTATTTTGGCCCCTATACCGACAGCCGTGCGGCGCGTGAGACCATCGATACGCTGCGTAAGGTCATCCCCATTTGCTCGGCATCCTGTGCGGAGTGGCGTCGGTGTCGGCGTATCGTCGAGTCCCACAAGGGCGAAGAGGACATCGTCAATATGATTTGCGCGCAAAACGGGCGCCCCTGCTTTGACTACCATGTCGGGCGCGGCCCGGGTGCGTGCGTCGGCGCGATTGCTCCTGCCGACTATGCCAAGAACGTCAAACGCGTCGAGCGTTTTTTGTCCGGCCACCGCAAGGACGTCGTCGATGAGCTGACCTCCGAGATGACGGAGGCAGCAGAGGCGCTCGATTTCGAGCGCGCCGGCCGCGTCAAACGTCGTTTGGATGTCATTAGGGGCCTGGACGATCGCCAGCAGGTTGTCTTTCCGTCGAGTGTCGACATCGACGTCATCGGTTTTTATCGCGAAGAGACCATCTCTGCCGCCTGTGTTTTTGTCGTGCGCGAGGGTCGAACAGTTCGAACCTGCGAGTTCATTCTCGATAAGGGTTTGGATGTCGACGAGGAGGAGCTCCAATCGGGCTTTCTTAAGCGCTATTACGACGAGACGGCTGATATTCCAGCTGAGGTCAATCTCTCTGTCGAGCTTGAGGATGCCGAAGCGCTGGGGGAGTGGCTTGCGGGTAAGCGTGAACGCTCCTGCCATCTCCATAGGCCGCAGCGCGGCGAGAAACACCGTCTGCTCGATATGGCATCCAAAAATGCTCGTCATGCCCTTATGCGCTACATGATGCGCACGGGGTATGCCGACGACCGCACCAATCGGGCGCTCTTGGAGCTCGAAAGCGCGTTGGCGCTGCCATCGCCGCCGTTGCGTATCGAGTGCTTCGATATCTCTACGCTGCATGGAACCTTTACGGTCGCCTCGATGGTGGTGTTTACCAACGGCCGCGCCGACAAGAGCCAGTACCGCCGCTTTAAAATCCAGGCCGAATTGGACGAGGCGAACGACTTCGTTTCGATGTCCGAGGTTTTGGGGCGTCGTTATGCTCCCGAGCGGATGGCCGACGAACGTTTTGGCTCGCGCCCCGATCTGCTCGTTGTCGACGGCGGCAAGCCGCAATTGACGGCTGCAATTAAGCAACTTGAGGCCCTTGGGCTCGATATACCAGTTTGTGGCTTGGCAAAGGCCGATGAGGAGGTTTTCGTGCCTTGGGACGAGACTCCCGTCGTGCTTCCGACCGGGTCCGCGTCGCTCTATCTCATCAAGCAGGTGCGCGATGAATCGCACCGTTTTGCAATTACATTCCATCGTGAGTTGCGCGATAAAGCCATGACGGTTTCGGTACTCGATGACGTTCCAGGCGTGGGGCCCACTAGAAAACGTGCCATTATGCGCCATTTTGGCTCGATGAAGCGTTTGCGTGCGGCGAGCGAGCAAGAGATTGCGGAAGTTCGCGGCATACCTGCCGATGTCGCCAAAGCGGTTCACGAGGCGCTCGTTGCATGGAATGCCGAGCGCGCCGAGGCGGCGGCAAAGCAATCCGAAAACTAAACACGCCTCTAAACAACTGATATACATGATTGCGTGATTTTCAATCATTTATTTCACGGCGATTACCAGCCGATTTCGGGTTTAATTAACGCTAAAACGTTTGACTAGCCATGGTGAACAACCCTGCTATCCTGCGGGTTGACGAAGACTGATATCTCACCTCGTCGATACATACTGTCTGGCGAATCGTTTGTCAACGAATTCGGTGAACGGTACTAAATACCGTTCAAGCGGTTGTATGTAACGGTCGCCGAGCGCGGCACCCAAGTTGGGTTTGTCGGTAGGTAAGGTATATATCGTCCGCAAGTTGCGCGGGGGCAAGTCTAGGTGCTCCCGGGTAAGATTCTCTATTGATAGGAGAAGACATGGCCATCATCAACAAGGGTATGTCCAGGCGTTCGTTCCTCGGCCTCACCGGCAGCGTCGCTGCTGTCGCCGGCCTTGGTCTCACCGGCTGCGGTGGCAGCTCTAGCGACGAGGGTTCCGCTTCCGGTTCCACCGATTCCGCCAACCGTGGCGGTGGCGTGATCACCGCTGGTTCCGCTTACGCTCCGTCCAGCTTCGACCCCGCCAGCACCGGCTCCGCTGTGGGCCTGGGCGCTAACTGGCACGTCATCGAGGGCCTCTACGGCATCGATTACCACGACTACAGCACCTTCAACGAGCTCGCCACCGATGATCCCAAGTCCGTGGACGACACCACCTTCGAGGTCACCATCCGCAAGGGCGCCAAGTTCTCCGACGGCACCGAGGTCACCGCTGACGACGTCGTCGCCTCCTACACCGCTTGCGCCGCTTCTGCTACCTATGCTCCGTTCTTCCAGCCCTTCGAGTCCATCGAGGCCAAGGACGCCAGCACCGTGACGGTCAAGACCAAGGTCCCCAACTTCTCCCTGCTCAAGGATCGTCTGGCCATCATCCGCGTCACCCCTGCCACCCAGACCGAGGAGGATCGCGCCAAGCAGCCGATCGGCTCCGGTCCCTGGATGTACGACGCCATCTCCGATACCGAGATCACCCTGGTTCCCAACCCCGAGTACAACGGCGAGTATGCTGCTGAGGATGAGAAGATTCAGTACAGCATCCTGACCGACCCCACCGCTCGCGTCACCGCTCAGCAGGAGGGCTCCACGCTCGTTATGGAGCTCGTCACCGCTGACGCCGTCGACCAGCTCGAGAGCGCTGGCTGCAAGATCGACAACGTTCAGGGCTTCGGCACCCGCTTCGTTATGTTCAACGTCGCCAAGGAGCCTTGGAACAACGTCAAGGTCCGTCAGGCCGTCATGTACGCGCTCGACACCGAGAAGATGATCAGCAACACCTTCGCCGGCCTTGCTACCGCCGCCAGCTGCTACCTGCCCAAGAGCTTCACCAACTATCATGAGGCTTCCACGGTGTACAAGACTGACGCCAAGAAGGCCAAGAAGCTCATCGAAGAGTCTGGCATCACCCCGGGCGCCATCACCCTGCGCACCACCGACAACGAGCAGATCAAGGGCATGGCCGCTCAGGTCAAGAACGACCTCGACGCCCTCGGCTTCGACGTGACCATCCAGACTGACACCTCGGCTGCCACCTACGCTGCCATCGACGGCGGCGAGGCCTACGACATCCTCCTCGCCCCTGGCGATCCGTCCTGCTTCGGCGCCGACCCCGACCTGCTGCTCAACTGGTGGTACGGCGACAACGTCTGGATGCAGACCCGTTGCCCGTGGAAGGAGTCCGCTGAGTGGGAGAAGCTCCACGGTCTCATGGACGAGGCTCTTGCCGCCGAGGGCGACGAGCAGCAGAAGAAGTGGAACGAGTGCTTCGACATCATCGCCGACAACGCCGTTCTGTACCCCGTCGTCCACGTCAAGACCGTCTCCGCTTCCTGGGACGATCCGTCCACCGCGCCCAACGGCGAGGCCCTCGATGGCTTCAAGGGCATCGGCACGACGAGCATGTCCTTCAGGGGCGTTGCGACCGTCAAGGCGTAAGACTCGCTTGAGTCATGTGCAGGGCGTCGGTCGTAAGGCAACGTCCTCATAGTTGAAACAAAGACCCGGGCGGCTTCGATGTCGCTCGGGTCTTGTAATGAGTATCCATACTCATATACCAGTTGGTCCTACCGACAAAAGAAAGGGGAGAGAACGTGAACAACTTTCTACGTTTGATTGGAAGGCGTCTCGTGGCGCTGCCGATCATGGCATTGGGCGTCACCGTCCTGGTGTTCTTCCTTATGTCGTTCTCCAAGACCGACCCCGCCTACACGGCGTTGGGTGACGGCGCCTCGCCCGAGGCGGTTGCCGAGTACCATGAGAAGTATGGTCTGGACGACCCCTGGCCCGTGCGCTACGTGCGCTACATGGGCAATCTGATCCATGGTGACATGGGCACCTATGGTGCTGCTCGCAACTCCGTTGCCAAGCGCATCTCCACGGCGCTGCCCGTCACGATGCAGCTGACCTTTATCGGTCTTGCCATCGGCGCAGTCGTCTCGTTTTTGCTTGGCGTCATCGCGGCACTGTATCGCGATAAATGGCCGGACCAAGTGATCCGCGTCTTTTCCATCGCCGGTCTGGCAACCCCGTCGTTCTGGCTTGCCGTTCTGTTGATTCTGCTGTTTTCTTCCTACCTCAAGGTGCTCCCGGCTTCCGGCGCCCTGCCTCACTTCACCGCCAATCCGGCTGGCTACATGGCTCGTATGATCATGCCCGCCATCGCCCTGGCATTCCCGCTGACGGGTCAGATGACTCGTATCGTGCGTACCGCCATGGTCGAGGAGCTCGACAAGGACTATGTCCGCATGGCTCGCGGCGCCGGCGTTCCCGAGAAGGTCGTCGTCGGTATTAACGTTTTGCGCAACGCGCTGATCACCCCGGTCACCACCCTCGGTCTTAAGATCGGTTATCTTATGGGCGGCGCCGTCGTCATCGAGGTCATCTTCAACCTCCCCGGCATGGGTACTGCGATCCTGCAGGGCGTTCAGGGCAACGAGGCGAACCTGGTTCAGGGCGTCGTCATCGTCGTTGCTCTTGCCTTCATCATCATCAACATCGTGGTTGACATGCTCTACCTGCTCATCAACCCGCGCATCAGGACGGTGTAGATTATGGTAAAGATTCGAGAGAAGCAAACCGAGCAGCTCGAGAAAGCTGCCTCCAAGGGGCTCAAGCTCGGTGGCTGGAAGAAGATGACGCTGTCTTCTAAGATTGCCGCCGTCGTGCTGGTGCTGGTCGCCCTGACTGCGATTCTGGCGCCCCTTCTTGCCCCCTATAGCCCGGTCGAGATTTTTACGGCTCGCCAGGCTCCCGGCAACGGATTTATCTTCGGTACCGACGATAAGGGTCGCGACATTCTGTCGCGTATGCTCTACGGTGGTCGTTACTCGCTGATTATCGGCTTTGGCGCCACTGCCATGGCTCTGGTCTGCGGCTCGGTCGTGGGCGCCCTTGCGGCGGTTTCGCGCAAGGCCGTCTCCGAGACGATCATGCGTATCCTGGACATCATCA
>CABQHR010000007.1 GCA_902463875.1 uncultured Collinsella sp. | reverse complement strand
GTACGCGACGGCAAAGCCATCAGCTCGTCGCCCACCGCAACCGGCGCATCGTGCAGCGTTCCCGTCACGACGGTGCCGACGCCCTTAATCGTAAAGCAGCGGTCAATCGGCAGGCGAGGCGCGGCATCGCTCCGCTCGGCACGGTCGCGACAGGCATCCCAGCAAACACCCACCTGCTCGTCGAGCACGGCGAGCAGTCGTTCGATCCCCTCGCCCGTCTTGGACGACACGGGCACGATCGGCGCGCCCGCAAACACGGTACCCGACAAAAAGTCATCGACATCGAGCTCGGCAAGCTCGGTCATCTCGGCGTCGGCCAGGTCACACATCGTCAGCGCGACTACCATGTGCGAAACGCCCAACAGCTCCAGCACATGCACGTGCTCGCGCGTCTGCGGCATCACGCCCTCGACGGCCGACACCACCAGCACAGCCACGTCGATACCCGTCGCGCCCTGCACCATGGCGCGCAGGTAGTGCGCATGGCCCGGCACATCGACCAAGCCCACGATCTTGCCGCTCGGCAGGGCCAGCTCGCCAAAGCCGAGCTCCACGGTCATGCCGCGGCGACGCTCGACCTCCAAGCGGTCGGGATTCTTGCCCGTCAGCGCCTCGATAAGCGCCGACTTGCCATGGTCGACGTGGCCCGCCGTACCCACGATGACGGGACATTCCACCAACGCTTCAGCCTCACTCATTGGCGCGCCGCCTTGGCAACGCACGCGGCAAGCGTCGAGGCGGCGGTCTCGATATCGCGGTCGCCCACAAGCGTGCGGACGTCAAACAGAATGCGATCGTGCGAGGTGCGCGTGACGACCGGCGTGTCGAAGTCCTGGACGAGCGAGCGCTTGAGTGCGTCGACGGACAGGCGCTCGTCAACAAGGCGCACGGCAACACACATCGTCGGCAGCTCGACGGTAGGCAGCGAACCGCCACCAGGCGTCGACGACTCCTCGACGATTTTCAGCTCAACGGCACACGGACAACCGGCTTTATCGAGCCCCGCCGCCATAAGGTCGCGCAGCTTGCGCGCGCGACGCTCCAGATGAGCCCGCGGAAGCGTAAGCATGCTGAGCACCGGAATGTCGCGATGGGCCACATCGGCGCCGTCCATGTAGATGCGCAGCGTGGCCTCGAGCGCCGTCAACGCGAGCTTGCCCGGACGCAGGGCGCGCATGAGCGGATGTGCGCCGCAGGCCTGGACCAATTCGCGGCGGCCCATGATAATGCCCGCCTGCGCGGCACCGAGCAGCTTATCGCCCGAGCACGACACGATGTCGAGCCCGGCGGCTACCGAGGTCGGCGTGGTCTCCTCGCCGCCGCGGACCAGGATGTCGTCGGGCAGCAGCGCGCCCGAGCCCTGGTCCTCGTAGAACAGCAGGCCATGCTTATGGGCCAGCGCGGCAAGCTCCTTGGAGCTCACTTCCTCGTGAAAGCCCTCGATGCGGTAGTTGGAAGGATGAACCTTGAGAATCATGGCCGTGTCGGGCGTGATGGCGCGCTCGTAGTCGGCCAAGTGCGTGCGGTTGGTGGCACCGACCTCGACGAGCCGGGCGCCCGAGGCCGCCATGACATCGGGGATGCGGAAACTGCCGCCAATCTCGACGAGCTCGCCGCGGCTCACGATGACCTCTTTGCCCGCGGCATGGGTGGCCAGCACCAGCAGCACCGCGGCGGCATTGTTGTTGACGACGAGCGCATCCTCGGCACCGGTGAGCGAGCGAATCAGCTCCGCGGCGTGCTCCTTGCGCGACCCGCGTGAGCAGGTGTCGACGCTGTACTCGAGCGTGCTGTACCCGCGCGCGACCTCGGCGACGGCCTTGGCGGCCGACTCTGCGAGTGGGGCGCGACCCAGGTTGGTATGGATGACCACGCCCGTGGCGTTGACGGCCGGACGAAGGCTCGGCAGCGCAGAGCGATGCGCACGGAATTCGATGGCCGCCGCCAGCTCGCGCTTGGAGCGCGGGGCGGCGCCGGCACGGATGGCGGCGCGCTCCTCGTCAAGCTCAGCCGTAACGGCGGCATGGACTACCGCATCGCACGTCTCCCCCGCCGCCTTCACCACCGGCCACTCGGTGAGCAGCTCGTTGACAGAAGGGATGGCGCGCAGACGGGCGCGCACCTCATCGGACATGTTCTGGCTATCGCTCATGTGCGGCCTTTCAAAACAAACGTAGATCAGTCAAATACATCGGCTGAGTCAATTACTCGTCATTATCCCCGCGCGGCGCAATCTTTTCCACGCGAACGGCGTTTTCCTGGGTGAGCGCGGCACCCGTAATGGGATCCCAGCGCAGCGGCGTGTGGTCGAGCGGGCCGACACCGAGCGCCTGGGCACCATCCGCGCCGGCACCAAACGAACGCCCACCGGGAGCCGCCGACGTAAAGATGCACGCCGGATGCAGATACGGCGTCGTCTCCACACGCGCGCGGTCGCGGCCCATATCGCTCACGAGTTCGACGATCTCGCCGTCGGCGATGCCCATGTGCGCAGCAGCATCGGCATTCATCTGCACGGCATCCAGGTCCGACCCAGCCTCAGCGGCACCTTGGGCTGCAAGCCTTCGCGAGGTATGCGACTCAAAGGGACGGTTGCCGCTAATGAGGCGAAACTTCCCCGGACCGGGCTCCACCATGGGCGCGATCCAGTCGGGCACACGACCCAGACCGGCGCGTTCCCATACGTCGCTTGCCAGCGCGATCCTGCCGCCGTTCAAGGGGATCACCGGCTCGCCCGTACGCGACGGCAACGCAGCACCCGTGTCGGCCCAGCCGCGCTCCTTGAGCTCGTCCAGATTGATCCCAAAAGGCGCCACCTGGGCAGCCGCCAGATCGTCAGACGTAAACTGGAAGTACTCGCCCACGCCACAAGCCTGCGCAAGACCGGCAAAAATCTCCCGACCGGGACGTGTGTCGTCATGCTGCACGGGCAGCACAGCGTTGCGGTAGAACACGCGCGCATCGTTAACGCCCGCCACCGTTCCCACGCCGCGGTCGGCCTCCAGATACGTCACATCGGGCAGCACGAAGTCGGAAGCGCGCGCTGTCTCGGACCAGCGAATATCAATCGTCACGAGCAAGTCGAGCTGCCGCAAAATACTCAACCAAGCCTGCGCATTGCCATAGCCCGCACCGGGGTTACTGGCATAGACGATGAGTCCACGCAAATCGCCGGCAAGAATCGACTGACCGATGGTCGTGCACAGGCCGCGCACCGGATCGACCAGTGGATAGCGCTCGGACCCCAACTTGGGCTCACGTGGCATCGACGGCGTCGCGAAACACGCAGGGTCCAAATCGCCCAACGCAAGCGGCGTGGGCGGGTTGAGGGCACCGCCCGCGTGTCCGATGCAGCCCAGCAGCACATCGACCAGACAAATCGCGCGCGCAGTCTGGGTGCTATTGGCATACGCGATGCCAATGCCGCCATGAAAGCCGGCGTCCACCACGGCAGCAGGCGCGGCGGCAGCTAGATCGCGCGCCGTGGCGGCGATCTCTGCGGCCGGCACATCGCACATCGACTCGGCCCACTCGGGCGTCCAAGCACGGGCCGCCTGCACCAGCTCGTCAAAACCCGTGGTATAGCGGGTCACGAACTCGTGGTCATACAGGTCCTCGGCAATCAAGACATGCGCAATGCCCAGCAGCAAGGCCAGGTCGCAGCCCGGGCGCACGCGCAGCCAGCGGTCGGCAATAGCAGCCGAGCCACTGCGCCGGGGGTCAACGACAATAATCTTCGCCCCACGTCGACGGGCATCGTTGAGCGCATCAACGGCACTCATCGTCGACGAATCCGCCAGCGAACGCCCGAGGTACATGATGCAATCGGTATGCGCTAGGTCGGAGGCGGGGCTGTAGCCCAGGCTGTGTTCCCAACCGGTAAGTCGGCTTACCTCGCAGGCACCGTCAGCTCCGTACACGTTGGGCGAGCCCTGCGCATGCATAAAGCGATATGCCCAGTAGCGGTCGAACGAGGGCACGCCGAGCGTCATGCCCAGCGCGCGCGGACCATGTCCGTCGACAATCCCCCCAAGGCGCGCAGCGATCTGCGCGAACGCCTCGTCCCACGAAATCGCATCGAACCCCGATCCATCAGCTCGTCGGCGCATGGGGTGCACAATGCGATCGCGCTCGTCAAACGGCATAGACAGGCGATGCCGCCCGCGGGCGCACAGGGCACGCGCCGCGCACGGATGCTCCGGCACCGGCAACTCGGCCACCACGCGACCGTCCTCAACGCGTGCCGCAAAGGCGCAATCGGCATAGCATCCCCCGCAGGTCGTCACCACGGCGCGACGGTCACGCTTCACAGCAGATGCCATCTCGATTACCCCTTTCATCAGCCAAACACAACAGGCCAAAAGCCCGGCAACGAGCCCCAGACCCAAAAAGCCTCCCGCACGGCAACGCCCCGCGGGAGGCCCAGCGTCAAACAGACGGTACCTTACGCCTCGGACTTCTTGGCGTAGATAAACCAGTAGCCGAGCGCGACCAGAACCGCGCCGCCCACGATGTTACCCAGCGTGGCAGCGGACAGGTTAAACGCAATGCCCGCAGCGTTGAGCGCATCGGCGCCGGCGACGTCGGCGCCATAGCCGCATGCATGCATCACGGCGCCCATGGGCAAAAAGTACATGTTGGCAACGCAGTGCTCAAAACCGCAGGCCACAAAGGCGGCGATGGGCAGCAGAATGCCCACAACCTTATCGACCACGGTCTTGCCGGCGGTACCGATCCACACGGCCAGGCACACAAAGATGTTGCACAGGATGCCGCGGAAGAAGATCGTCACCCAGTCGATCGTCACCTTGCCGGCGGCGACGCTCACCATGGAATTGGCGACTGCCTCGCCGTTGAGCTTGTAAATGCCGGCCATGTACACCAAAAAGACGATGAACAGGGCACCGACAAAGTTACCGACCCATACGACGATCCAAGCCTTGAGCATCTGAGCCAGGGTGATCTTTTTGCTCTTGAGCGCGCAGACCATAAGCGAGTTGCCGGTGAACAGCTCGGCGCCGCACACCAGCACGAGCACCAGGCCCAGGCAAAAGCACAGGCCGCCCACGACGCGCTGAGCGCCCCAGCCCAGCGTGCTATCACTCAAGAACACGGTAAAGAACAGGCCGCCGAAGGCAATAAACGCACCGGCGAACATTGCCAACAGAAAGGCCTTTGCGACCGGCAGGTTGGCCTTGGTCACGCCGGCGGCCTCGGTCTTGGCCTCGATCGCGGCGGGCGCCAGGCAATCGGGAGCGGGATATTCTGCCTTGGAATCTGCCATGTCAATCACTTCTTTCCTAATCAGCAGGGACAAGCGCTCCTATTGCTCTTGCCCCAAGCGGACAAAGTGGGAAAAGTCGTTGGCGGCCACGGCGTCGTACACGGCGTCGACGGCGTCAAAGACTTCCGGGGACATGGGGTTGTAGAACTCCGTGTCGCCCGGCTGAATCCCAACGAAGACGATATCATCGCATGATTGCTCGATCTCTTCGATCAAAATCGAGAGCGGAAGCGAATGCGTGGTGAACATCGACTTGCGAGCCACGTCACTTTTGTCGAGCAGACGGATCGAACCGACGGGCAACGCCATATCGGCGGCATCGACCAAGACCAGGCGAGGCGGACGCTCGCGCTTGACCTCGATGATGTCGTCCTCGGGCGTTTGGCCACCGTCGATGGTGTACCAACCGGCGATAGGCACGTCCTCCATTTTTTTGGAGAGCACGGGGCCAGCGGCATCGTCGGCGCGCAGCACGCTTCCGGCCGTGAGCACGATGCCCGCAAAGGGGGCGCCGTTCACACGTCCATCCACAACGCAACCCATTACTGCAACCTCCCCGTCAGATACACGCCCGACACATCGCGCACGCGCTCCACCAGATCGCGAAACTTCATCAGAAACGCGACCTGCTGGGCATGCAGGCCAAAGTCGTCGTCGAACACCGAGATGCCGGCCTTGGCCGACCCACGAAAACCGCGCTCGTCGAGCAGCGCATCGCAGGCCTCGAGCAGCAACGGCACCGCGGCCTTGTCGAGCTGGCACTCGCCAAAGGAGCGGATGGCCTCAAACTTAGTCCGGGCCTCCCCTTCCGGCAGTGCGTCGACCAGCGAATAGAAGACATCCACCGGCACCGACAGGCGCGGCTCAAAGCAGTCGAGCACGCCGGTGTGGTGGCCCACGGCGAGCGTGTAGTACAGCACGTCGCAGGCCTCCTGGGGAACGTCTTCCTCGGTCTCCACAAACTTACGCGTGAGCTCGTAGAAGACCACCTGGTCGGGCTCGTGGGCCAGACAGGAGTCGGCGACGCCCTCGGCGGCCTCGACGCTTGCGCGCGAGGCGTCACCGAAGGAGCCGCCGAGCATGCCGGGGCCCGCAAAGTAACCAGAGCGGTCCACAAGCTCCATCTAGCGACCTCCGGCCAGCACCAGATCCTGCAGCGCCGAGTAGACCTCAACGCGGCGCGGATCGTCCTGCTTGTCGATGAGCAGCGCCATGGCACCGCGGATATCGCCCTTGGGTGCACCCTCGAGCGTATCCATAAACTCATTGGCCAGGTCGCGGCCGTAACGGTAGCCGCTCATGGCGCGAGCTTCGCGCTCGATAGCAACACGCAGCTTGTACGGCACGCCGGGGTGCAGGATATCGGCCTGCTCGCCGGCGGCCTCCACCGTGGTCTCGGCATGGAGCTTTTGGTCCAGCAGGCCAAGTGCCATGGCAAAGCCGTAGATGGTCTGCGCGGGGCTGGGCGGGCAGCCGGGGATGTAGACGTCGACCGGCAGAATCTTGTCCGTGCCGCCCCAGACGCAGTAGTTGTCGTAGAAGATGCCGCCGGTGCAGCCGCACGCGCCATAGGACACCACGATCTTGGGATCGGGTGCGGCCTCAAAGGCGCGCAGCGCCGGCATGCGCATGGCGCGCGTCACGGCACCGGTGTACAGCAGCACATCGGCGTGACGGGGCGAGGGCACGACCTTGATGCCAAAGCGCTCGACGTCGAAGACGGGCGTGATGGAACCGAAGATCTCGATCTCGCAGCCGTTGCAGCCGCCGCAGTCGACACGGTAGACGTACACCGAGCGCTTGATCTTCTTAAGAAGGGTCGCCTTGGCCTTCTCGATGCTCTCGTCGAGTTCGATCTTGGTCGGGCGGTACTGAAGCCGCTCGGGCAAAAGCGTGGGTTCGGCCATGGTTACTCATCCTTCGTTTCAAAATCCATGATGATGCCCTCGACCGGCGCAGGACCGGCGGGAATCTCGGGCGCATCGGGGTTGAGCTCGCGGTCGATATACTCCGGGTTCACGCCGTGGCCGCCCAGATACTCCATGCCGGGGCCCTGGGGCTCACCGGACGCAAGCGTCTCGTTGGCAGCCATGCCGCGCGCGTTGCCGGTCTTTACGGCCGAGGCGGCGCGCAGGGCGTCGAGCTCGCGCTTGCACTCCTGGCACATACCAACGGTACGGGCGGCCTGCTCGGCCTCCATGCCGCCGGCCTTTTGCAGCAGGCGCTTGGCGTAGTCGATCTCCTTGTGTGGGGCAAACGGCTTGCCGCAACGCGAGCAGCGCTCGAGCGTGTAGACGCTCTTGCTGGTGAGGTCGTCCTTGCTCATGACGGCCAGCTCAAACTCCTCGGTGAGCTTGATGGCCTCCATGGGGCAGGCTTCCTCGCAGCGGCCGCAAAAGATGCAGCGACCGTAGTCGATCGACCAGGTGATGGTATCGGCCGCAAGGTCGGTGTCCATGCGAATGGCATCGGCCGGGCACGCCACGCCGCAGGCACCGCAGGCGATGCAGAGCTCCGCGTTGTGCTCGGGCTTGCCGCGCATGTCCTTGTTGGTGGGGAACGGCGCAAACGGGTACTTGACCGTCGCGTCGCCGGCCTTGGCGTTAACCTTCCAAAGCTTCAGCATATTAGAGCGCCTCCTCATCGAGCGGAGCAGCCATGGTGCCCTCGCCCGCAAGCGGCGACTTGTCGCGCCAGACGTTCTCGAACTGCTCCTTGTCGAGCACGTGGTCGCGCTTGGCGGCGACGTCGGTCACTGTCACGCGGTCGGTGCAGGAGTAGCACGGGTCGAGCGAGCCGACGATCAGCGCCGCGTCGCCCACGGTGTTGCCGCGGAACATGTAGCGCAGGACCGGCCAGTTGCTGTACGTGGCGGCCTTGGCGCGCCAGCGGTAGCACTTCTGGTTGTTGCCGAGCATGGCCCAGTGCACGTCCTCGCCGCGCGGCGCCTCGGTGGCACCGATGGCGTACTTATGCGGGGTGTACTCCCAATCCGTGGTGAGGATGGGGCCCGACGGGCAGTTCTCAAGCATGGTCTCGATCATATCGATCGAATCGTAGACCTCCTGGATGCGAACGGCGGTACGGCCGAAGGCATCGCAGGTGTCTGCCGTGGCAGCATGCATCTTTTGGACGTCCGGATCGGCGTAGCCGTCGAAGGGATGGTCAAAGCGCACGTCGCGGGCATAGCCCGAGCCACGCATGAGCGGGCCGACCGGCGAGAAGTCGCGTGCGATCTTGCGGTCCAAGATGCCAATACCGCTCGTACGCTCAATAAAGTTGGGCGTAGAGAGCAGCACGTCGACGAGCTCCTGAACCTCGGAGCGCAGCTGGTGGATGGTCGTGAGCGTGGAGAGCTTCTGCTCAGCCAAAATGTCACGACGCACGCCGCCGATCACGTTGAGGCCGTAGGTCTTGCGGTGACCGGAAAGCTTCTCGGCCAGGTCCATGGACTTCTCGCGGACGCGGAAGAACTGCTGGAAGCCGGAGTCGAAGCCCGTGTAGTGCGACGCCAGGCCAATGTTGAGCAGATGCGAGTGCAGGCGCTCGACCTCGAGCATGATGGCGCGGATGTACTGGGCGCGCGGCGGGACATGAATGCCCTGGGCGCGCTCGACAGCCTCGGCGTAGGCCACCGAGTGGGCGCAGCCGCAGATGCCGCAGATGCGGTCGGCGAGGAACGTCACGGCGTCATAGTTCAGGCGCGTCTCGGCGACCTTCTCCATGCCGCGGTGCACGTAGAACAGACGGTAGTCGGCGTCGACGATCGTCTCGCCCTCAACGAACAGGCGGAAGTGGCCGGGCTCGTCGGAGGTGATGTGCAGCGGGCCCATGGGGACGAGTGTGGTCTCCTTGCCCTTGGTATCGGCCAAGAACTCGTAGTTTTCCATGTCGCTCGCGGGAGCGGGACGGAAGCGGTAGTCCATGGAGTCCTTGCGCAGCGGGTACAGGCCGCTGGGCCAGTCATCGGGAAGCACCAGGCGACGACGATCGGGCAGGCCCTCGGGGATCAGGCCGAACATGTCGCGCAGCTCGCGCTCGCCCCACACGCAGGCGGGGACGAACGGCGTCACGGACGGGAATGTCATCTTGGCGGGATCGACCTCGGTGCGCACGGTCACCCAGCCGGGGTCCTCCCCCTCCATGGAGATGACGTAGTACACCGCGTAGCGACCGCACAGACTGCGCTCATCGTTGCCGATGATCACGGGAATCCAGCCGTAGCGCTCGTAATACAGGTAGTGGACGGCCTCGGGCAGCTTGTCCTGCTTGACGGTAATCGTCAGCTGGTCCTCGCACTGCCACTCGACCTTCTCGATGCAGCCCGGAACGGCGCGGCGCAGGGCCTCGACATGGCTCTCGCAGCGACGGGCGTACACCTTGTTCTCAGTTTCAATCATTCGTTACTCCACCTCGCTCTGAGCGGTCTCGGTACCGAACACAGCGCGGTACATCGGCGTCGCGTGAAGTTCCTCGGTGCTCTGCTCGAGCACGATGCCGGTCGCGGTCTCCACACCGTGCACGAGAGGCAGCGGGGTGGCGATGCCAAACCACAAGATCATGACAGCCAGGATGATTTCGGGGATCAGCATGAGCGCCGGGGCCTCGTGCTTACCCATGCCCTCGGGAGCATGACCGAACACCGACTTAAGCGCGATACGGGTAAGCGCGGAGATGGCGACGGTAAGGCCGAGGGCCACCACGACGACAAGCCACATCGGGCCAGCGGTAACGCCGGCGACAAAGGTCAAAAACTCCGAGATGAACATGCCAAAGGGCGGAAAGGCGGCAAGGCCCAGCAGCGCCAGGATGGCGAGCGCGGCGGTAGCGGGAGCAACCTCCACGACGCCCTGGATCTTGGCCAGGCTACGCGTGCCAAAGGCGTGCTGGATGTTGCCGGACACGCAGAAGGCAAGCGTCTTGGTAAAGCCGTGGAACACGCAGTGCAGCAGGGCCGCGGCGATACCCAGCGGGCCACCGATACCCAGGCACAGGGCGATAACGCCCACGTTCTCCACAGACGAGTACGCAAAGCGGCGCTTGAGGTCGTCCTGGCGAAACATCGAGAGTGCCGCCACCAAAATGGACAGCGTGCCGACGATCAGCAGCAAAAGTTGCGGATACTCGGCGCCCACGGCCTGGATAGTAAAGCCGTAGAAGCGCATGATCACAAGCATGGCGCACTTAAGCAGCACGCCCGAGAGCAGGGCCGAGACAGGGCTCGGGGCCTGGGAGTGGGCATCGGGCAGCCAAGTGTGCATGGGGAACAGGCCGGCCTTGGTGCCAAAGCCGATCACGACAAACGCAAAGGCGAGGCGCATGAGCGTCGGGTCGAACTGGTCGGCATACGGCAGCACGCACGACAGGAATGCGGCCTCATGGGCGTTGGGAATCACGTCGGCGGCGTTGGCGTAGATCAGCAGCGTACCGAACAGGCCGAAGGCCACGCCGGCGGTGCAGACCATCGCATACTTCCAAGAAGCCTCGAGGGCCGTCTTGTTCTTGTAGATACCCACGAGGAACACGGTGGAAAGCGTGGTTGCCTCCACGGCGGCCCACGTGAGGATCATGTTGTTGGACAGGCACGCGAGCAGCATGGTGAACACAAACAGGCTAAACAGTGCAAAATACTGCTTGGCGCGCTCGGCGGGCATGGAGCCCTCCTCGATATCGGCCTTTACATAGGGCAGCGAGAACAGCCCCGTAAGAAAACCGATAAAACCGACGAGCAGCACAAAGATGGCGCCCAGCGAATCGAGGTGGAACCACAGGCCAAGAGCGCTCGCGGTGTCGCCGCTCATAAGGACGTCACCGGCCGTCATAAGCGACAGCACCAGGACGGCTGCGACGGAGACCAGGTTGAGACCGGCAAACACGTTATAGGATGTGTTCTTGGGCAAAAACGCCATGACCAGCGAGAACACCAAAGGAGTCGCGAGCAGGGCGAGAATCAACGTTTCCATGGACTACCCCCTCAGCTCGGACAGGTCGCGCGCATCGAGCGAGTGGGAGTCGTCCCAAATGCGACGCACGACGATGGACATGATGATGACGGCAAAGATGGCGTCGGTGGCAATACCGATCTCGATGATCTCGGGAGCGGTGGGCGCAAGCAACGCGAGCGTCACGTGGCTGCCGTTTTCCATGAGGCAATAGCCAAAGATCTGCTTCATGATGTTGCGCTGCGAGATGATGCAGGTCAGGCCCACAAAGAAGTGGGCAAAGCTGATGGCGAGCGCCGGCGTCGCGACCTCGGCCGTGGGCAGGCTGATCTGCGTCACGACGGCAAAGCAGATGGCGACCTCGACGGCGATGATGCAGATGGCCCATGCGGGCTTAATGCCGGCAGCCAGCGAAGCGTCGCTCGGCTCGCCCATCTTCTTGTACGCGCGGTTGAGAATGTACGGGACCAGGACGACCTTGGTGATAAAGGCCGAACCCGCCCACATAAGGAGCTCCTGCGCGCCGGTGGTGACACCGAGCGTGGCGAGCAGGCCCACGAGCACCAGCGACTGCACCGCATACCAGCGGATGGAGTGCTTAATGTTCTTGGAAATGACCACCATAGTGGACGTGACGATCAGAAGGCCGCCAAGGATGTTGACGATCGAATAACCCATGTCGTTCTACCTCCTAACCGATCCAGCTGGCCGAAAGCGGGCCGCTGACGATGACCATGATGATGAGCACGATGAACACGAATGCCATCGCCTTGGGGAGCGGGGCTCCCGCGGCGACCTCTTCGCTCGGCTCACCGGGCAGGCAATAGCCCATCCACTTGAGGAACCAGGCGAAGGTGGCGACGGTCTCGGCGACCATGATGCACACGAACACCAAGATCGCGACGTTGCCGGCACCGACGGAGAAGCCGCCGGCGATGATCTGGAACTTCGAGAAGAACGTGTTCATAGGCGGCACGCCGGCAATGGCGAGCGCCGCGACACCAAAGCCCACACCCGAGATCGGGTACTTCTTTACGATGCCGCGCAGCTTGGGCAGCATACGCGTACCGAGCGTAAAGGAGAACGAACCCGCGATCAGGAAGAACAGGGTCTTGGCAAACGCATGGTTAAAGATATGGCAGACCGCGCCGTCAAAGGCGAGCTGGCTGCCAAAGACCGAAAGGCCCAAGCCAAAGAACACGTAGGAGAGCTGGGCGATCGTGGAGAACGCCAGCAGGCGCTTCATGTCCTTTTGCGGCAGGTACATAAGGAAACCAAAGAGCATGGTGACCATGGCGTCGATGACGGCGACCCAGCCCACAATCTCGGGCACGTCGCCGGCAGAGACGAGGGCGCGGGCGAACACGCACACGCCGACCTTAACCATCGAGGCACCGTGCAGGTAAGCCGAGACGGGCGTGGGGGCCTCCATGGCCGAAGGCAGCCACATGTACATAGGCACCTGCGCGGACTTTGCCCAGGCCGCAAACAGCACGAGCAAAAGGACGATGGCCTTAAGGTTAGAGTCCAGGCCGGCAATCGCGGTGATGGCGAAGGTACCGGTATGGGCAAACACGATAGCGGCACCCAGGTACAGGCCAAGCGCGCCGATATGCGTGATAATGAGGGCCTTCATGCCGGCCTTCTTGGCGGTGGGGGTCATGTAGTAGCTGATGAGGCCCCAAGAGCACGCGCCCGTGATCTCAAAGAACACGAGCTGGCCCAGAAGGGTCGAGCTGTACACAAGACCGGCCATGGCACCGATAAAGGTCGCGAGGTACGCATAGAAGCGACGACGCGGCGCATCGGGGTGCTCACGGTTGTTCTCGCTCATATAGGGAATCGAGTAGATCACGACGAGCAGGCCGATGCCCACAAAGGCAGGCGCGAGCAGCGTGCTCATACGGTCAAACGTAAATCCCATGACGAGGGTCTGCCCAAACGAGATCAGAGGGACCTGCGTATCGGGCATGCCGGCACCGGCGAAGTTCGCGGCGAGGGCGATGGTGCAGACCGTCGAGACGGCAGCACCCAAGACGCTGAACCACTTGGCGTACGGACGGGGGAACAGGGCGACAAGCACCGAGGCCACCATCGGGGCCGCGATAGCGACCAAGCCGAGAAGGGACAGACTGACTGCGAATGACATTGTTTCTCCCTTCTCCTACACGCCGACGACCACGAAGACAAACGCCAAAACGGCGATGCCCACGACGATCCAGGTCTGGTTGCCAAGCACCTTAAAGCGCGAGCGCGAGCAGGAGTTCTCGATCACGCCGCAGACCACAAAGTCGATGAGGCACTTCACGAGGAACACGACGGCTCCCAGAACGGCCGCGGCGCCGATGGCAGCAGGCTCGCCCCAGGGGACGAAGATCGCGCAGAACCAGGCGACGACAAGGACCTGCTTCATGGACATGGCGAGCTTGGCCATGGCAAGCGACGGACCGGAAAGCTCGGCAAGCGGGCCTTCCTGGAGCTCCTGCTCGGCCTCGGCCTGGTCAAACGGCAGCTTGCCCAGCTCCATATAGCAGGCAACGGCAAAGGCGATGCCGGCAAGGATCACGGCGACCGGCGCTTCGACGGCACCCGTCATGATGTGCTGGCCCATGGTGGCGATGTCGGTAGAGCCGCATACAAGGGCTGCGGCGAACAGCGCCAGCAGCATGGACGGCTCGATGAGCACGCTCATGAGCAGCTCGCGGACACCACCGATACCGGCGTAGGCATTGGAGGAATCGACGCCGCAGAGGGCGAAGAAGAAGCGGGCGAGCGCCAGGCTGTACATGATGGTGATGGCGTCACCAAAGACCGGAATGGGGCTTTGTGCCGTAAAGAGCGGCAGGCCCATGGCGAGCATAAAGGCGACGGCAAAGAACAGCGGCGGCATGATGCGAAGCGCGAAGCTCGCATCTTCGCTTTGGGACTCGGGGCGCGCAAAGAGCTTGGCCAGGTCGCGGTAGTCCTGCATGATGCTCGGTCCGCGACGGTTGTGCATCTTGGCGCGGATCACGCGGCCGAGACCGGAGAAGAACGGCGCGACGGCCATGACGACCACGCCCTGCAGAACGGCAAGTACGATGTTGTTCATGCTCTCCCCTCCTTAACCCATTTGCACGGCGAGCACGAGGAACACCACGAGTGCCGCGACGATGTAGCAGATATAGATGCTGTAGTTGCCGCCCTCGAGCTTAGTCGCGAGGTCGGCGAGCTTCTCGACACCCTTATGCGGGGCATCGACGAGAACCTTGTCGGGTACGGGCTCCACAGCCTCGGCCACACCGGTGAGCTTCTGGAAGAAGTGCGCGATGGACCAGCAGACGGCCGTGCAGCGGTCGCGCAGCGTGTAGAGCGGCTGCATAAACCAGGACACCTCGGAGGCAAAGGTCGTGGCCACGACGGGCATATGCTCGTTGGGAGCATAGCCGCATGCCCACGGCTGGGACTTCTGCACCTTGCCGACGGTCTTGAGCTTGCGATAGCCGCAGGCAAGGCCGACGAGCACCACGAGCGCAATGGCGATCGCGGGCGTGGAGGTAGCAGCGCCGGAGTACTGGTTCATGAGCTCCATGCCCTCGGCGGCAAACACGCCACCGTACGGATGCAGCACGGACGCGGCGACATCGACCAGCACGGGCGCGATCACGGGAGCGCCAATGCCCAGCACGACGCAGATGGCCGCGAGCAGGCCCTGCGCAAACACCATGGGGGCGGGAACCTCCTTGGCATTGGCCGCGGCCTCGGAGCGGGGCGCGGAGGCAAAGGAAACGCCATAGGCCTTGACGAAGCACGTGACAGCCAGCGCGCCGGTAATGGCAAGCGCGACGGCAGCGAACACGGCCACGATCATGACGACCTTGTCACCCTGCATAGCCGCATTAAAGAGCGACTGGTAGGTAAACCACTCGGACACAAAGCCGTTGAAGGGCGGAATAGCCGAGATGGCGAGAGCGCCGATAAGGAAGCAGATGGCCGTTGCCGGCATACGGCGGAACAGACCGCCCATCTTTTCCATGTTGCGCGTGCCCGTCGAGTACAGCAGCGCGCCGGCACCCAAGAACAGCTCGCCCTTAAACATGGCGTGGTTAAACGTGTGGTAGAGGGCGGCCATCAGAGCCAGGACGGCGATGCCGACCGAATTGAGCGCCATGGCGGCCATGGAGGCGCCCACGCCGAGCAGGATGATGCCGATGTTCTCGACGGAGTGGTAGGCCAGCAGGCGCTTGATGTCATGCTCCTGCAGAGCGAAGGCAACGCCGAGGACCGACGAGATCGCACCGAAGACCATGACCATGAGGCCCCACCAGACCTGAACGCCCGAGGCGCTCAGCAGGTCGAGACCCACCTTGAGAATGCCGAAGATACCGATCTTGATCATGCCGCCGGACATGAGGGCCGACACGTTGGACGGCGCCTCGGGGTGCGCCTTGGGCAGCCAGCCGTGCAGCGGGATGATGCCGGCCTTGGCGCCAAAGCCAAAGAAGGCGAGCACGAAGCACACGGATGCGACCGCGGGGCTAAACTGCGTGGCGCGGAAATCGGCAAAGGCAAACGAGCCGCCGGCGAAGTTGGTCATGGTGAGG
The DNA here is from genome assembly GCA_902463875.1 of uncultured Collinsella sp. Lineage (GTDB taxonomy): Bacteria > Actinomycetota > Coriobacteriia > Coriobacteriales > Coriobacteriaceae > Collinsella. The sequence continues at coordinate 7,394 of CABQHR010000007.1, read as the reverse complement.
AAGCTCGCCATGATGAGCACAAAGCCCACGTGAGCGATCACAAAGTAGAGCCAACCACCGTGGATGGAGTTCTCGTTCTCCTCGATCACGACCAGGAAGTACGAGGTCAGCGACATGAGCTCAAAGGCGACCAGGAACCAAAACACGTTGTCGGCGGTGATGACGAGCATCATGGACGCCACAAAGGTGTTAAAGAAGAAGCCGGCGCGGCCCTTTTTGCCCGGGTACTCATCAAAGTAGTTGAGACCGTAGATCGAACCGGCAAACGCGAGCACCGAGATGAGCGCCACGAACAGGCCGGACAGCTGATTGAGCAGCAGCTGGAAACGGGCAAACGGGAAGAACACGATGGTGTCGACCGACGTGACATCGCCCAGCACGGCCTGGATACCGGCCACAAACGAAAGCACCGCGGCGACGGCGCCGATAAGGCAGCCGGCGGTCTTGGCGGCGTTATCGGCCTTGATCAGCAGAACCGAGGCGAGCGCACCGATGCACGAGACGGCAAGCGATGCGATAAACAGCGTCATGCTATCCATTGTTTACGCTCCCTTCTGCTTTCTCGGACAGGCCCTGGGCCACGGCGGTAACGTCGACGGCCGGACCGTTTTCGATCGAGCGCAGGCGCTTGGCCTCGTCGAGCTCGCGATCGGCCGCGCCGCCCATGACGGTCAGCGCCTTGGTGGGGCACGCCGCCACACAATGCGGGCCGTCCGGATCGAAGGCACACAGGTCGCACTTGACAGCGCAGGTGTACTGGCCAGGAGCCCACGTAAGCAGGCTGCTCAGGGACTTAGGATACGAAGGTGTCGGGTCGCACATGCCTGCGACACCGGCGATAGACGTGCCATCGGGATGGATGGCTCCGAAGGGGCACGCGATGGCGCACAGCCTGCACCCGATGCACTCCTGCTCCTTGACGTGGATGCGATCGCCATCGTGCTCGATGGCATTCACCGGGCAAACCTCGGCGCAGGGGGCACCCTCGCAATGGTGGCAGGCAAGGGCGGCCGAAATACCGCCGGTCTTCACGAGCGCCAGGCGCGGCGTATCCTGAAGACCCTGCATCCGGTGGGCGTCGGCACAGGCGGACTGGCATGTTCCGCAGCCGATGCACCTCTCCGGGTTGATGTCGATGAAGCGGTTCATCCCCACTTCCTTTCAAAATAACGGGCCGGGCTCCCGAACGTACGGGACGCCCGGCCCAAAAAGCCAACGAGAACGGGACTACACGATTTGATTCACGTGTGCCTCGTCGTCGAACTTGGCGGCGCCGGGCTCAACGTCCTGGGGAGCGGCGGCGTCCACCAGAGCCTGCTTAAGCTCGGTGTACTGACGCTCGACTTCGCCCTCGGCCCAGACCTGGTCGGCAATGGCGTCGACCTGGCAGGCGGAGAACTTGTCCTCGGGCGTATGCGAGACCGGGTCGACCTTGTGCATGGTCAGCTCGTTGCACTTGCCGATCCACCACTGGTAGGTCATATAGACCGTGCCCTTGTTGATACGGTCGCTCACGTCGGCGCGGCTGTATACCTGGCCGCGGCGGCTGTGAATCGAGACGATGTCGCCGTTCTTGATACCGCGCGCCTGGGCATCCGCGGGATTCATACGGACAAAGCCGGGCTCGTCGGCAAGCAGCGCCAGCGTCTTGCAGTTGCCGGTCATCGAACGGCAGCTGTAGTGGCCGACCTCGCGGACGGTGCACAGGATGAGCGGGTACTCATCGTCGGGAAGCTCGGAGGGCGCCTCCCAGTCATGCGCCATCAGGTTGGCGCGGCCGTCCTTGGTGGTGAACTTGCCACCGGCGAACATGTCGGCCGTGCCATGGTCGTTCACATCGGTGCTCTTGACCGGCCACTGGGCGTAACCGCCCTCGGGGGCCATCTTCTCGTAGGTCGCGCCCACAAAGTTGGGGCACAGGCTAATGCACTCGTTCCAGATCTGCTCGGTGTTGTCGTAGTGCATGGGGTATCCCATACGCGTGGACAGGTCCGCGAAGATCTCCCAGTCGTGACGGCACTCGCCCTTGGGCGGAACGGCCGCGTCAAAGTGCTGGAAGCTACGGTCGGATGCGGTAAAGACACCCTCGTGCTCGCCCCAAGAGGTGGCAGGCAGGATGACGTCGGCGAGCATGGTCGTCTGCGTCATAAAGATGTCCTGGCAAATGAACAGATCCAGCTCGGAGAGCGTCTTGCGCATACCGGCCGAATCGGGCTCGGTCTGCACCGGGTCCTCGCCGTAGTTGTAGAAGCAGTGCACCTTGCCCTCGTCGACCAGGTGACCCAGGTCGGTGAGCTTGTAGCCCTCCTCCAAGGGGAGCTTTTCCTCGGGCACGCCCCAGGCCTTGGCAAACTTGGCGCGAGCGGCGGGGTCGGTGACTTTTTGGTAGCCAGGGTACAGGTTGGGCAGCATGCCCATATCGCAGGAGCCCTGGACGTTGTTCTGGCCACGCACGGGCGCGAGGCCGGAGTTGGGTTTGCCGATCTGGCCGGCAACGCAGGCGATGGAGGCGATGGTGTGCACCGTCTTCAGGTTCTGCTTCTGCTGGCATACGCCCATGCCCCAGCCAATGATGGCAGAGGGCTTCGCCGTGGCGTACATCTCGGCAGCTTGGTGGATCAGCGCGGGATCGACACCCGTGATGTCCTGTACGGATTCGGGAGTGTAGTTCTTGATGGTCTCCCACCACTCGTCAAAGCCGTTCGTGTGCTCGGCGACGAATTCCTTGTCGTAGAGGCCATCGTTGACCAGACAGTTGGCAAAGGCGTTGAGGAACGCGACGTTGCAACCGTTCTTGATCGGAAGGTAGAGATCGGCGATACGCGCGGTTTCGATATGGCGCGGGTCGGCGACGATGATCTTGCAACCCTTTTCTTTGGCTCGCACGATACGCCTTGCGACGATGGGGTGCGAATCGGCAGGGTTATAGCCGAAGAGGAAAATGCAGCCCGCATCCTCCATACCGGGGATGGAGCATGACATGCAACCTGAACCAACCGTGTCCATCAGACCGAGGACAGTAGGGCCGTGTCAAGTACGAGCGCAGTTGTCCACGCTGTGGGTGCCAATGCACGCACGCGTAAACTTCTGCATGACGTAGTTCGCCTCATTGCCGCCGCCTCGCGAAGAGCCGGTGGTCATGACAGCGTTAGGACCATATTCGTCAATTATGGCCTGCATCTTAGATGCGGTGAAATCCAGTGCCTCGTCCCAGCTTACGCGCTCAAGATCCGCGCCCTTGGTGCGGCGGATCATCGGGTGCAGTACGCGAGGAGTCAAGATCTTGGTGTCGTTGATGAAGTCGTAGCCGCTCATGCCCTTAAGGCACAGCTCGCCCTGATTGGTGATGCCGTTGAGCGGTTCGGTACCCACGACCTGGCCGTTTTGGACCAAGAGGTTAAACTGGCAACCGGCACCGCAGTACGGGCAGATCACTTTATGCTTCTCCATGACACCCTCCTTCCTTTCTCTGCTACCGATTACTCGGTACGTATTTGACAATCGTTGGGCCTGTATGGCCGCCCGCCTACGCCTCGTTTTCGATGGTGGCGCGGGCACGCTCGGCAGTCAGCTCCGCCAGGCGCTCCTCGTCTACCAAGGTGAGGCCCTTGGTCGGGCACGCCTCGGCACACGCCGGACCGCCGGGACGGTCCACGCACAGGTCGCACTTGAGCACGAAGCTCTTAGTCTGCGAACCCACGCGCACGTCGCCCATCAAGACGGGGACCTGCGTGGTCGCCACGCTCACGGCGCCAAAGGGGCACGCCATGACGCAGCTCTTGCAGCCGATGCAGTTGTCCTCGTTAACGCCGATGCGATGGTTCTTTGGATCAAAGAACAAGGCACCCGTGGGGCAGGCCTTAGCGCACGGGGCATCCTCGCAGTGATGGCAAGCCACCGGTGCGGAGATCTCGTACGTACGCGTCACGCGCAGGCGCGGCGCGGCGATGTTGCCGGGAATGTCGTGCGCCTCGATGCACGCCGCCATGCAGGTTTGACACCCAATGCAGCGCGAGGAATCGGCTACGACTCGTTTATTGCCCATGTTGTTCACTCCCTCCTGAATCCCATGCCGGAGAGACCCTGTCGACGTTGCCCCGGACCGCCCGTGGCCCGGCATCGGCGTATCGAGAGCATGCGGCGAAACAGGCACTCGGTAGAATATCTCCAACGGTATACAGGTTAAATATACGCAGTTGCAGGGGGTAAACTTGAGCATAGGCCCTGCATTACGGGTGTATTGCAGGGGTTTGGGCTGGTTAGGATTATTCTCAATAAGATATAAAAGCGAGTGTATTACACGCGTACGCCCAACAAAGATTTCACGCTCGCTTCTGAAGGATGTAGTACCTTTGTAATAATGTTCACACTCAATTACTCGAGTGCAATAAAGTAGTTGTTATAAGATTGGCAATTACTAGCCGAAGCTGTATTTGACTATTCATATTGCACGCTCATTAAGGGAGGCCAGTGATGTCATCGACTCAAAAACGAGCCATCCTGCAGGTGCGCATTCGCGAGGAAGACAAGCAGCATGCCGAGCGTCTCTACGACGCCATGGGCACATCGCTCGCCGAGGCTGTCCGTCTATTTGTCGCGCAGAGCATTTTGATGCGCAAGCTCCCCTTTCAGCCGGTCGCCGTGCGCTCAAAGGACGGCACCGCCGCCTACGGATCGCTCAAAGCATATGGGGACCCCAATCGCCGCTCCAAGGAGCGCAATGCCTGGATTGAATACCTTGCTACAGAAAGCGACGATTCGATTTTGGGTCCAGAGGAAGTAGATATCCATGAGTAGCACCATCATCGACGAGACCGTCATCCTGCGCTATCTGCTCGACGACGACGAGGTCCTGTCGCCGCGCGCCGCCAAGGTCATCGCCACGCGCACCGCTCGCGTCTACCCCGAGATCATCACGCGCGTCGTGGTCACGCTGCGCGACGTCTATAAGGTTCCACGCGTTGAGATTGCTGCGGCCATGAAAAGGCTGATCGATGACGTCATGGTCGACGAGCCCACCGTTGCCGCCCTTGCCGTCAAACTCTTTGGCAAGACCCATATGGACTTTACCGACTGCCTCCTCGCAGCCCGAACCGCCATCTACAACGATGATGTCGTGAGCTTTGGCAAGCCCATCATCCAAGGCATGATCGATTACCGCCGCAAGCGCCAAACCGCAGCCGAAGCCCGCAGCCGCAGCATCGACTCCACCATCGACAAGCTCCGCCACCGCCCCCGCAGCTAACCCCATCCCCTCCTAAGTTGCGGTGCGGGATCGATTTCCGTCGCCCGGCACACTTATGAAAATGGCTCTGTTCCCAAAAGGAAGCAGAGCCATTCATCTATCTTGTGGAGCGGGCGACGAGAAGTCCAAGGATTTGCTTCGCAAATCCTTGTTTCGCTGCGGGCCTTTGGCCCTTGCGTGCTGCGCTGGAAAATGCTCACGCATTTTCTCAGCTCCGCACCCTGGCGGGTTCGATTCCCGTCGCCCGGCGCGTAAACGAAAACAGCTCTGATCCCCAAAGGAAACCAAAGCCGTTAAAACAATTCTTATGGAGCGGGCGACGGGAATCGAACCCGCGTCATCAGCTTGGAAGGCTGGGGTTCTACCATTGAACTACGCCCGCAAGATATGGTCGGGACGACAGGATTTGAACCTGCGACATCCTGCTCCCAAAGCAGGCGCGCTACCAAACTGCGCCACGTCCCGAAGGTGTTGAGCAGCTAAGGTCTAAACCTTGCGTGTCCCAAAGCGAAGGAAATTATAGGGGAGACTCCCCGCCTGTGCAAGCGCAGAAACCCTAGCTCCTCGAATGTGCGACAAACTTGCTGTGGAGCAGACCGATCACAAACGCCACCACGGCGACTGGCGCCCACGCGGCACCGATATCCGCCAGGGGCAATGCATCGAACGGCAGCCACGCGCCCGCAAAGAACGCATCGCGAACCGAAGTGATCACACTCTGCACCGCGACAACGCCGCCGACCCAGACCCACACCTGCGGATGCGCGTCGCAAAAGCCGTGCACCAGGCCCATCAGTACCAGCACAATGGCAACGGGATACAGAGCATTGAGCATAGGCACCGAGAACATAAGAATCACGTCGAGGCCCACGTTGGAGAGCACGCACGAAAACGCCGCGAACACAAAGGCGAGAACCGCAAAGGGACGGCGCATGGCCTCCTCAGAAGCCTCTGCTCCCCCTTCGACCACATACGTCTCGCAGAAGTAGCGCGAGCAGCAGCTGATGAGACCGATGCACACGTTCATGCAGGCAAGGAAAAAGATCGCAAAGACCACGACCGTGCCGGCAAGGCCAAAGTGCATGGAGGCCGAACGGGCAAGGATGGCGGCGCCGTTGGTAGCGTCGGGCATCACGGTGCCGAGCTGCATACCGGCAAGGCCCAAGCCGCAGTAGATGATGGCCATGAGCACGCCGGCGATCACACCCGAACGCGAAATCTCGAAGGCAACGCGCTTGTCATCGGTAACGCCCAGCTCGTGGATGGTCTCGGCGATGATGATGCCAAAGGCGAGAGACGCGAGCAGGTCCATGGTCTGGTAGCCGGTCAAAAAGCCCTGCACGGCAGCACCGGCATTATAGGGAGCCTGCGGCGCGGCAGCAGGACCCAGCGGCGAGACCACGGCAGCGCCCACGACCAACACGATAAGGGCAATGAGTGCGGGGCCCGTAATGCGACCGAGCACGCGCGTGATGACGCCGGGGCGCAGCGTGAGCGCAAACGCAATGACAAAGAAGCCGACGGCAAACACCAGGCGAGCCGTGCCGAGCGAGACGCCCTCGGGCAACAGCGGCACCAGCATCTCGAAGGCCGTGGAGCTCGTGCGCGGAATGGCCAGGCACGGGCCGATAGCCAGATACACCGCCGCGACAAAGAACTCGCCAAACTTGGGGTGCACGCGGCTGGCAAGCTCACGCGCCGTGCCGGCAAGCGCCACGGCGATAAAGCCCATGACGGGCAGGCCGATGGCGGCAACGAGAAAGCCAAGCATGGCGACCGGCGTGGCAGAACCTGCCTGCAGCGCCAGCAGCGGCGGAATAATAAGGTTACCGGCACCAAAGAGCATCGAGAACAGGGCGATGCCGACGGTGACGACATGGTCGGAGCGCAGACCGCGCGGGGCGGATGAAGCCATAGGCACACCTTTCGGGTCGAAACAAAAACGGGACGGGCAAAATACCCGTCCCGCAAGTATAAACGGTCCAGCAGCTTTAGCAGACTAAATTGCGCAGAGCATCGATAGCCGTATCGACTTCTTCGGTCGTGTTGAAATACCCAAACGAGAAGCGGACGACACCCTGGCGCTCGGTATCTAACGCACGGTGCATGAGCGGAGCGCAATGGGCACCGGGGCGCGTCGCAATCCCCC
>CABQHR010000006.1 GCA_902463875.1 uncultured Collinsella sp. | reverse complement strand
GGCGGTTGGCGAACTGCTCGGACTCGGGGATGAGCACGGGCAGCGGCTTGCCGTCACCCAGGTCGAGCGTGGCAGCGGGCTCGGGCATGGCGGGGACGGCGGCTTCGTCGGCGCTGAGGGCCTCCGTGTCCTCATCCTCAACATCCGCGCTGGTCGCAGCCTCAAATGCCGCTGCAGCGTGGTCGAGCGAAGGCCAAACCTCAACAGTGGCCTCCTCGTTATTGGGCATGACGGCGATCGAGCGCTCGGGCTCGGCGTGAAGCGCTCGAGCCAAAAGGCCGTCGCGAGTAAGCGCGGCGACCGGTGCGGCGGCAAGCTCGGGCGCGCGGCGCAGTTCACCCACGAGCGTCATGGCATCGTGCATAAGCGAAAGCGGGGTCTCGGTGGTGTCCGCAACGATGGCGGCACCGGCGATGGCGCCCGCGTGGTCCAGTACGGTAGCGGGCTTGGCGGCGCAAAAATCGACAAAGCGCTTGTATCCGGCGCACTTGACCATACGCTCGGCGGTCTTGCGGGCGGCGGGGTCGATGTCCACGGCAACGATACGCGCCTGGCGCTCGCGGGCTGCGGCCTCGCGCTCGCGCGCCTCGGCAAGCAACTGCTCCCACAGGGCGGTATCGTGCAGCTGCCAGCCCTCAAAGCCCCAGTGCTCGCGGGCGGCGCCCGGGGCGCGGTCGGTTAGGATATTCACTGCCTCCAGCAGCAGACCGCCGCCGGCGCACGAAGCGTCGACCAGCGTGGGCAGGGCTTCGTTCTCGTAATCGTCGGCCGTTAACTCGCGCTCGCATAGCGCGGTCCAGCCGACCTGCGCCAACACCAGCGCGGCGTAGTCGGGGCGCAGCACGTGCGTTCCCTCGCCGGCGCGGGTCGCGGCGGGCGGCAGACGCTTGAACAGTGGATCGCCCGAAAGGTCCAGGCTGATGCTCACGCGGCGCTGACGCAGCGAAAGCAGCAGGTGAACGTCGGGGTCGGTAGCATCGACATTGGCGCGACGGCCCGTGGCCTCGGCCAGGCGGTCGCACAGCGCGTCTTTGGCGCGCAGGGCGGAGAAGCGTGTGTTGCGCAGCTGCTCGGTCACGCCGCGGGCGGTGATGGCGATGGTGGCGTGCGCGCGGACGATGTTTTCCCAGGCGATGTCGTAGACGCCGTCGTACAGCTCATCGGCATCCTGTGCCTCAAAGCGCCCGAGTACCACGAACACGCGGCTGGCCAGGCGCGACCACAGGCATGCTCGATAGCCTTCTTCGAGCTCGCCCTCAAACGTGGCGCGGCCCTTCAGGCGGCGGACATGCGAAAGCCCGAGCCGTTTAAGCTCGTCGGCGAGTGCGGACTCAAAGCCCTCGGGGCAGCTTGCATAAAATTCCATGGGTGACCTCTCTGGTTGCGTCGCTCCATTATATGATGGATGCTTCGTTTGCCCTTATTCTCGAAAGGAACCCATATGATTGATGCGTGCCCCGATTCCGCCGTATTGTTTTTTGACGTGGACGGTACGCTGACGTCGTTCGACCCCGACGATATGACCGATAAGGACTTCAATGCAATCCATCCGTCGAAGGCTGTTGTCGATGCATTTGGTCGCCTGCGCAATGCGGGCCACCAGGCATTTATCTGCACGGGCCGTCCCCTGTGGCTGGTTGCCGATGGCCTGCGCGCGCTGAACCCGGCGGGTATCGTTGCCATGGCGGGCGCCACGCTCGAGGTCGAGGGTCGCGTGGTGCATGAGGAGTGCTTTGACGAAGACATTGTTGAGGAGCTCGCGCGTCGCATTACTGTGGCGGGCGGCGAGGCGTTGTTCGAGACGAACGGTGCCACCTATTCACTTGAGCCAGTTGGTGTCGAACAGTCATTTCTGTTAGGCGCCGGCGTGGTGCATGGCGTTGATCAGATGCGCGTCGATGGCCGCTTGTGCGTAGGCAAGGTGTGCATTAACGCGTGCAACCTGGCTCGCGTAGCCAACAACGACGGCTTTATCGATCGCAACTTCGAACTATGCAATACTGGCGGCCAGAACCGCGAGCTGAGCCCCAAGGGTATCGACAAGGGCGTGGGCGTGGCGCGAGCGCTGGAATACCTGGGTCGCACCGGCAACGCGCGCACCTTTGGCTTCGGCGATTCGGGCAACGACCTGGGCATGCTCGCCGCCGTCGAGACGGCCGTGGCCATGGGCAACGCCATGCCCGAGGTCAAGGCGGTCGCCGACTACGTGACCGACGATGTCGCACACGATGGCACCGTCACAGCGATGCAGCATTTCGGCCTCATCTAATGAATCCCGCATTCTGACGTTTGCTCAAACTGCGACTCTTTGCTTTTGCATGCTCAATCGATTTATCAATCCAAACACTGAGGTGTTTATACCGTTCGCCGAGAAGATAAAAACCCGCAGTTCAAGCCTTGATAAACATAGGTAAAGTGTTTAGCAGTTTATCGGCCGTATGCTAACGAAAGGAATCAGGCAGATGGCAATCAAGGTGTTCGCTGACGGTGCAAACCTCGAGGGCATGCTCGACATGTACGAGAACGGCAACGTTCAGGGTTTCACGACCAACCCGTCCCTTATGAAGAAGGGCGGCGTGACGGATTACCGCGCGTTTGCCAAGGAGGTCCTGGCCCACATCACCGATGTGTCCGTCTCGTTTGAGGTCTTTGCCGATGACGTCGAGACCATGGAGGTCGAGGCGCGCGAGATTGCTACCTGGGCCGAGAACGTCTACGTCAAGATTCCGTGCGTGACTACCAAGGGTGAGTCCACCGCCGAGCTGGTGCGCAAGCTTTCTGCCGACGGCATCAAGGTCAACGTCACCACCATCTTCACGCCCGCGCAGGTCGACGAGATGGTCGAGGCTGTTGACGCCCAGACGCCGTCCATCATCTCGCTCTTTGCCGGCCGCATCGCCGACACCGGCGTCGATCCCATTCCGTTTATGACGGAGTCGGTCAAGAAGGCCGCCGCCAAGCCCAACTGCGAGGTCCTGTGGGCGTCCACACGCGAGCTCATCAACATCTACCAGGCAGAAGCCTGCGGCTGCCAGATCATCACGGTGCCCAACAGCATCCTGGCCAAGCGCAAGAACATCGGCCGCGACCCGTACGAGGTCTCGCTCGACACCGTCCGCGGCTTTGCCAAGGACATCGCCTCGCTCGGCTTCCATATCCTGCCCTAGGCAAAGGTACCCCCTCTCGCGACGTGCAAAATCGAGAGTATTCTGCAAGGTAAAGGCTTTTACCAGTTAGTTGAAGCACGAATCAGCCCCCGTTTTGGCTCTTAAGGCGCTAAAACGGGGGCTATTTTGACTTTATCGCCTCTGCGGGCCTCTGCGGGACCGGCTGGAGCGGCAAAAATTGCAGAATACTCGCGATTTTGCACGTCGCTAAAGGGGGGACCCTTGCTTTAGCGGTTTACTTCCCCTGCACCATGGAGGCGATGGATGCATGGGGTAGGTTTAAATGGTCGGTCAAACGACCCTGTCTTCGATGGCGATGGGCGACGCCGGTGCTAGAAGCGCCCAAGCAGAAAATCGACAGCCGAAACGATTCTGATGCCGTCTATGTCCGTAGGGTGATCGCCGTGACGGACGACGAGGATCTTCTCGTAACCGGCGGCAACCTTCTCGAGCGATTTCAGCTCGAAGGGGCGCAGCTCTCGATTGCGCGTGGCTTCCTCATCAATGGCATCCGTGACCTGGATAAACTTGCGGTCCGCTCCGTCACCGATAGCGACGAAATCAATCTCGGCATTCCGCATGTGCCCCGTGAAAACCCGATACCCATCGATGACGAGGCGGTTATATACCGCGTTTTCGAGGACGCGTCCGCTATCGCTGCCACGATAGCCGTCGAGGTGGGCACGGAGCCCAAGGTCCTCGATATAGTATTTCCCGCCGGTTTTAAGCACCTCGCGCCCTTTGATGTCGAAGCGGCGGGCATGAGTGAAGATATAGGTCTCCTCGAGCGCCGACACGCAAGTGTCGATGACGCCGTGCGAAGTTTTTGTCCCACTTTCGTTCAAAGACCCGACGATTTTGTTGATCGATGTCGGGTTTGAGATGTTGTCGGCCAGATAGGCGCAAACCCTATCGAGTAGGTCTCTGCTCGTTACGGCCCTCCGTCCTCGGCGGGCCTCTCGGGCCAAGATGTCGCGGCCGACAATGGTCTGATAGGTGCTCCAGATGTAGTCTTTCATCTCTCGTTCGGGCAAATTTGAGATCGCGAGATAGGGGAGGCCACCAAATTTCAGGTATTGGTCGAGCAGCTCGTCGAGCGGGGTGATCTCTTCCCGCCCAAAGACGGCATATCTGCTCGTGACTTCTGTCGGACCAAGGAAGTCGAGGTATTCGGAGAAAGACAGCGGGTGCATTCTGATCTCGACGTATCTGCCCGAGATCAGGGTCGCTATTTCGCTTGAGAGCAAAAACGCATTCGAGCCCGTAATGTAGATGTCGCAGTCTTTGTCGACGCGCAGCGCGTTGATGGCTTTCTCCCAGCTGGCAACTTCTTGCAGCTCATCGAAGAAGAGATAACACTTCCCGCTCGACGGCATCCGCTCGACGACATAGCGGTAAAGCTCGCGCCAATCGCGAATTCCTTCGAGCTCGAATGATTCCATTCGAAAGGAGAGGAGACATTCGGCCGGTACGCCGTCTTTGGCAAGATAGGAGCGCATCATGTCGAGCAGCGTTGATTTGCCGCACCGCCGCATGCCGGTGACGACCTTGATAATATCTGAATCTCGAAAAGCGATCAGCTTCTTGAGGTAATTATTCCTTGCTACAGGCTGTCCGTTCATCGTTCGTCCAATCTGCAAGTTTTTCTCAGAGCGTAACAAAAACTTGCAAAGTTTGCAAGTTTTTACCATCCGGTGAGAAGAACTTGCAATTTGAACGACGGATGCGGTGGCTATATATCGAAGCCACGGATAGTTTTGTCAGCGTGAGTGGGGTACGACGTGAACGTGGACACGCTCCCGCTCGCACAGGAATTTTCTCCTTCGGGACATGTTGCGCAACAAGTTTGGTTGCCTTGGGCCTAGCCTTGAATTGCGAAAGGAAAACGAAAGGAAAACGAAAGGAAGGAGACCTCATGTTCTGCCCTAAATGCGGTACCAAGAACGTTGACGAGGCCAAGTTCTGTGTGGCTTGCGGCAATCCGTTCCCCGCGGCATCAGTTACCCCCCCTCAGTCAAAACCGATAATCCGGCTGTAGCTTCAGACATGGTGCCTGGCGTCGCGCCTGCGCCGCAGGCTGTGAGTGCACAGCCCGGCAGTAAGGCTAGTGGCAAGAAGAGGCTGCCGCTCATCATCGGAGGCGCGGCGGCTGGCGTCATCGCGCTCATGCTGATTGCCATCTTTATCGTTGCCCCCGCGTTTAACAAGAATCCCTTTAAGGGCTGCCAGGTGGGCGACGTGGTTGAATTCGGTTCCTACGAGCAAGACGGTAACGCCTCAAACGGCAAGGAGCCTATCGAGTGGCGCGTCCTGGCGGTCGAGGGCAACCGCGCCTATGTCGTTAGCCAGAAGGCCCTCGATGCCCACGCGTTCAATGCGGATGAGGATGACAATGACGAAGACGATAACGACTGGAATTCCTCCGACCTTAAGAAATGGCTCGAAAATGATTTTGCATCTCAGGCCTTTACGGGCGACGAGATGAAGGAGATTGACGGAGCTCCTACACTGCTTTCCGTCGACGAGGCAAATAAGTACTTCATGTCCGACGAGGATCGCCGGTGCTATCTCACCAATCGACTCAAACAGCAAAGTGGTTGGGATTCGGATGACAACGTCGTGTGCGTCTGGTGGCTACGCTCGCCGGGTAGCGACTCGGGTCTCGCGGCCGGCGTTGGCATGGACGGCGACGTGGTCTCCAACGGCGGTTGCGGGGTCGACTCGGACTTCTTCGTTCGCCCCGCTTTATGGATTAATCTGTAATCTAATAATCTTCTAATCTATAACTAAAAGAGGGCCCGGACGTCTCGATGGACGTTCGGGCCCTCGGCTTATGGCATGTTTTTGCGTGTTACTTCCCCTGTACCATGGTGAGGGAGATCTTTTTGCGGTCGCGGTCGACCTTCTCGACCCACACCTTTACCGTGTCGCCGACGCGTACGACGTCGCTGGGGTGCTTGACGAAGCGGTTGGCCAGCTTGGAGATGTGCACGAGGCCGTCCTGGTGCACACCCACGTCGACGAAGGCGCCAAAGTCCACAACATTGCGCACCGTGCCCTTGAGTTCCATGTCGGGTTCCAGGTCGTCGATGGAAAGCGCCGAGCGGCTAAAGATCACCTCGGGTGCGTCGTCGCGCGGGTCGCGACCGGGCTTCTTGAGCTCGTTGACGATGTCGATGAGCGTGAGAGTGCCGCAGTCCAGGTCGCTTGCCAGTGTCGATATGCTGCCCAGGCGGCGCTCGATGTCGGGCACGCCGCCGCGGCTGAGCTCGCTGGCCGCCACACCGGCACGCTCCAGGACGGCCGTGGCCACCTCGTAGCTCTCGGGGTGGACGCTTGTCGCGTCGAGCGGGTTCTTGCCGCCGCTGATGCGCAGAAAGCCCGCGGCGTTGAGGTATGCCTTGGGTCCCAGCTTGGGGACCTTCTTGAGCTGGCGGCGATCGGTAAAGGCGCCGTTTTCCTCGCGGTAGGCCACGATGTTCTTGGCCACGCTCGGCGTAATGCCCGACACGTAGCCCAGCAGGCTTGCGCTCGCGGTGTTGACGTCGACGCCCACACGGTTGACGACGTCTTCCACCACGTGGCCCAGGGTGCGCGAAAGCTCGGCCTGGTCAAGGTCGTGCTGGTACTGGCCAACGCCGATGGACTGGGGCGGAATCTTGACGAGCTCTGCCAGCGGGTCTTGCAGACGGCGGCCCAGGCTCATGGCGCCACGTACGGTGACGTCCAGGTCGGGATATTCCTGGCTGGCGAGCTCGGAGGCGGAGTACACCGACGCGCCCGCCTCGTTGACGATGGTGTAGCGAAGGCTGGGTGCCTGCTCGGCAATAAACTCCGAGACGACTTCCTCGGTCTCGCGGCTGGCGGTGCCGTTGCCGATGACGATGGTGTTGACGCTGTCCTTCTTGACGAGGCGGGCGAGCTCGCGCTTGGTGCCGGCGACGTCGTGGCGCGGCTTGGTGGGATAGACCACGCCGTGGTCGAGTAGCTTGCCGGTCTCGTCCATGACGGCGACCTTGCAGCCGGTGCGGTAGCCCGGATCGAGCGCGAGCACGCGGGCGCCGCGCACGGGGCGCGCCGAGAGCAAGCCCTCGAGATTCTTGGCAAAGACGTTGATGGCCTCGGTCTGGGCACGAACGGTGAGTTTGGCGCGGGCCTCGCGCTCCAGCGAGGGGGCCATGAGACGCTTGTAACCGTCAGCGATGGCGGCGTCAAAGACGGGAGCAAACACGCCCTGGCGACGGGGCCAGCGGCTGCCGAGGCGTGCCGTAGCGGCAGCGCCGTCGACGTTCACGCGCACGCGGAGCTTGCCCTCGCGCTCGCCGCGGTCGATAGCCAGCACGCGGTGGTTGGGTATACGGCGCAGTGGCTCGTCATAGCTGTAGTACGGCTCGTAGGGAGTCTTCTCGGCGGGGTCGGTGGCCTCGACGACGATGTCGGCGGTGTTTTGCGTAAAGGCGCGCAGGTCGGCGACGTTCTCGGGGTCCTCGGCCACCGTCTCGGCCACGATGTCGGCGGCGCCGGCGAGCGCCTTTTCGGGCGTGTCGAAGCCGGCCTCCTCGTTGACGTATGCCGCGGCGGCGTCGAGCGCGCTGCCCTTGGCCGAGGCCTGCATGATGATCATGTTGGCGAGTGGCTCCAGGCCTGCCTCGCGGGCCTTCTGCGCGCGAGTCATGCGCTTTTTGCGGTAGGGCTTGTAGAGGTCCTCGACACGCTGAAGCTGTGTGGCCTCGCGAATCTGTTGCTCGAGCTCGGGCGTGAGTTTGCCCTGGGCGCCGATGAGCAGAATGACGTCCTCTTTGCGCTGCTCAAGATTACGCAGGTAGGACAGGCGCTCGTCGAGCGCGCGCAGGGCGACATCGTCCATGCCGCCCGTGGCTTCCTTGCGGTAGCGCGAGATAAAGGGAATGGTGTTTCCCTCGTCGATGAGCTTGACGGCCGCCTCGATGTTGGCGGCCTTAAGGTTGAGCTCGCGGGCGAGCTGGGCGATAAGATCCATGGGACTCCTTGCGTTTAAGGTGCGTTTGCAGCACAGGGCTACCAAGGATACCACCCGTCCCAAAAGACTGTTTTGGGACGAACGAATCAAGCCGAGGTGCAAAATAGCCCCCGCTCCAGAAAAATCGTCGACAACGTAGCAAAATGCCCCGCGGGCAGGAGGCTGCTCGCGGGGCAAAGAAGAGGGGCTTATTTGTGGCGGACCGAGGGGCCCGGCATGGGGTTTCTGCCGCGGCCTGTCCTAAGGTGCTACAGCTCGACGAGCTGGCCGGTCTCGGCGGCCTCCTTGATGGCGTTGAGAAGCGTGAGCGTCTTGACGTTATCGGCGGGGGTTACGACGGGCTCAACTTCGCGGCGGACGACCTTCACAAAGTGCTTGAGCTGCATCTTGTGCGGCAGCGCCGGGTCGACGGCCGGAATCTCCATCTGCAGCGGCTTGTGCCAGTTGGAGGCGCCGTCGTAGGAGAACTGGTGCAGGCGGGGCAGCGACAGGGCGCCCTTGGTACCGCCAATAAAGTAGGCATCGGCGTCGAAGGGGCGGTACTGCGGGTCCTCGCGAGCGGTGGCCTCCCAGTTCCAGGGGCTGGCGGTGGCATCGGAGATGGTCATGCTTGCGAGCGCGCCATCGGCAAAACGGACGTTGACCACGGCGGAGTCCTCGGTCTCAAAACCGCGGGCGGCGCTGGACTGCATGCCCTGGACGGCGACGGGCTCGCCCAGCAGGTAGCGGAGCAGGTCGACGTCGTGCACCAGGTTGACCAGGATCGGGCCGGCACCCTTTTTGCGGCGCCACTCGACATCAAAGTACTCGTCATTCTTATAGATCATGTAGTGGAAGCTCGACACGGTGAGCTTGCCCAGCTCGCCGGACTTGATGATCTCTTTGGCTTTGTTGACGAAGGGGTTGTGACGACGGTGCTGGCCCACGAGCACGGGCACGCCGGCGGTCTCGGCCTCGGCGGCAAAGGTCTGGGCATCCTCGAGGTCATTGGAGATCGGCTTTTCGACCAGCGGCACGATGTTGCGCTTCACGGCCTCGCGGGCAACGCCCAGATGCAGGTCGTTGGGGGTGGCGATGATGACGGCCTCGGGCTTGACCTCGTCCATCATCTGGGCGGGATCGGTGTAAAACGGCACGCCGGCGGCCTCGGCCGTGGCGCGGGCGCCCTCAAAGGCGTCGGCGATGGCGACGAGCTCGGCTTCGGGCTCCTCGGTGACAAAGCGGATGTGGTTGCGGCCCATGGCACCGGCGCCGATAACGGCAATGCGGACGGGGTTGAGCTCAGACATTTCGACTCCTTAATACTGGTGACCGGTGGAATGCGGCAAGAGGACGGCCCTTGCCGCGTCAAGCAAAACTAGGCGGACTTCTTCTTGCTGTCGGAGACCATCATGTAGACGGTGAGTACGACGGCGATGGCGGCAATCACGATGGCGCCGTAGAAGGACTGCTGGTAGGCGGCGCTGCCGGCCTCGGCGTGATACAGCACGGCGGTGATGGGCTGGCTGATCCAGGTAGAAGCGGCGTAGCCCAAAAACATGATGCCGTAGTTGACGCCGATGTTGCTGGTGCCAAAGGCGCCACCGGTGAGCGGCGGGTAGATGACGAGCAGGGCGCCAAAGCTAAAGCCGAGCAGGGCGAGCGCCACAAAGAACATGCTCTGCGTAAAGCTCATCGACATGATGACGAGCGCGACGATGGTGACGACAAGGCTGATGAGCAGCGACTTGTAGGCGCCGAGCTTGTCGATGATCTGGCCAAAGGACAGACGGCCGACCAGGTTGGCGCAGGTGTTGACGGAGACGACCACGCCGCCGAGGGCGACGGCCGCGGCGCTCGTGGGGTCGGCGAAGAGCTGGACAGCGGCGATGGAGGCAACCTTGCCCACGAGCAGGGTACCCGCGGTGGCGGCAAAGGCGAAGGTGACGATGAGGACCCAGAAGCGCGGGGTCTTGACCATCTCGCCCGGGGTGAGGTCGCCGAAGGTACCGGCGTGCGCGCCGCCCTTGGGGGCCTCGAAGCCCTCGGGCAGCCAACCGGCCTCGGGGGCCTTCAGGAACAGGGCGGAGGCGGCGATCGTCACAAAGAAGATGACGCCGAGTGCCTTGAGGGCGCCAAAGATGCCAAGGCTCGGGATGAGCAGCGAGGCGAGCACCGGGGACAGCACGGCGGGGCCGGCGGTCGAAGCGGCCAGGGTGATGCCGGAGGCGAGGCCCTTTTTGTCGATGAACCACTTTTGGCCGGTGGTGAGCGCGGGGTTGTAGCCCAGGCCGTTGCCGATGGCGGCGACGAGCGAGAACCACAGGTAGAACTGCCACGGCTCGGTGACGGTGCCGGACATGAACCAGCCCACGCCGTAGCACACGGCGGCAGCGATCACGACGTTGCGCGGGCCGATCTTATCGGAGATGCGGCCGGCGAAGATGCCCGTCACGGCCATGATGGTCTGGAAGACCGGGAAAGCCCAGGTAAGTGCGCTGGACCACTCGGGGTAGACGGCGAGCAGGTTCTTGGACACGACGGAGTACAGCGCGATGGAGCTGATGAAGAACATGGTGACGCACGCGGCGGAAAGCACGACGGCGCGACCCTTGTTGGAGTTGGTGGAAGCCATGGGACTCTTTCTAATCGATACGGGGGAGGAGCGGGCGTGTCCACGGTGCCTCCCTGTCAGGTTGGTTTACTGGTCAGTCGGCTTTGCGACGCCGGACTCGTCGGACCAAAGCTCGACACCCTTGTTCTTGAGGTAGTTGTCGGCAAAGGCGCGGCGGCCGCCGGGCTTGGCGGTGAGGTCGCCCATCATGTTGGAGAAGCCGCCGTCGACCTTGATGGCGTCGCCGGTGGTAAAGTCTGAGCGCGTGGACGCCAGGAACATGACGGCGTTGGCGATATCGCTGACCTCGCCGATGCGACGCGTGGCGATGAGGCGGCTGCGGCTCTTCTCGACCTCGGGATCGGCGTAAAAGCTTGCCGACATGGGGGTCTTGACGAAGCAGGGCTCGACGCAGTTGGAGCGCACGCCGTAGGGACCCCACTCGGCAGCCAGCATCTTGGACATCATGTTGACGCCCGCCTTGGTGGAGCTGTACACGCCCGAGAACGTTTCGGGAGAGTGACTGGCGACGGTGGAGATGTGAACCAGGCGGCCCTGGCCGGCCTTGATCATCTCGCGACCAAAGCGCTGCGAGGTGATGAAGTAGCCGGTGAGGTTGACGTTGAGCACCTGCTCCCAGTCGCTCAGCGGCAGGTCCTCCATGGCTGCGAAGCGCAGGATGCCGGCGGTGTTGACGAGAACGTCGACGCGGCCGAAGTTGGCGATGGTGGCGTCGACGGCGGCCTGAACCTCGGCCTCGTCGGTGGCGTTCATCTTGTAGCCCTCGGCGTGGATGCCAAACTCGGCAGCAAGGTCGGCGGCAGCGGCCTTGACCTTCTCCTCGTCCAGGTCGAGCATGACGACGTTGGCGCCATTGCGGGCGAACTCGCGACAAATCTCGACGCCCATACCGCCGAGTGCGCCGGTCACGGCGCAGACATCGCCCTCGAGCTTAAGCCAATTGCTCATAGGAACTTCCCTTCTTGTGCCTCCCGGTGGGTCGCTCCCATTAATCGACCCACGTGGTTTTCGCTGGTTATCGTATGCTTTGCATTTGCGCAGGTGAATTGCATATTTGTTAGAATGGCGTTAACCATAGGTTTACACTGTGCGATGCAGTTTATTCTCAATTGAGCGCATGACCTGCGAAAACAACCTCCTGTGGCACCATGTGGCCACGGGCGCGAAAACGGGAGATTGACGTGTACGATCGACGACTTGAGGCCATATCGGCCGCTGCGGAGCTGGGAAGCTTCTCGCGTGCGGCGGCACAATTGCGCGTGTCGACGCCGGCACTCGTCAAGCAGGTTTCGGGTTTCGAGGCCGAGTTCGGCATCACGCTGTTCGAGCGGTCGCACTCGGGCGTTAAGGTGACGCCGGCTGGTGCGCTACTGGTGGACGACGCGCGCTCGATCATGCGCCAGTCCGAGGACGCGCTGCGCCGTGCCCGACGTGCGGCGGGCGATGGCGGTGCCGTACGCCTGGGCGTGTCGATGATGTGCCCGGGGCGCCAGACGCTGTCGATGTGGCCGAGTGTGCACGAGTTGGAGCCGTCGCTGCGATTTGAAATCGTGCCGGTAAGCGATCTCTACGACGAGCGCGAGACCGTCATGCGTAGCTTGGGCCGCGAGGTCGATGTGGTGCAATCGAGTTTTTCTACCCCACGCTGGGGTGATGCCTGCCAAAAGCTCCGCATTGTCAACGTGCCGTTTTATATCGATCTGCCGCGCACGAGCCCGCTGGCGCGCAAGAATCGCATTACGGTTGCCGACTTGGAGGGTATGCGTCTGCGCGTACTGCGCCACGGCAACGACGCCATGGACAGCCTGCGCATCGATCTTTTGGCCGATGGCGGCGTGGACGTGATCGACGTGGACAGTTTTGACTTTGCGCTCTTTAACGAGGCGGAGGAAAAGGGCGACGCGGTGCTCACTTGCGGGGCGTGGTCGGGCGTGCACCCGGCTTTTGTAGGCGTGCCGTTCCTATGTGGCCGCGAGGTGCCGGTCTTCTTGCACTACCCGCTCGAGCCCACCCTCCAAGTCCAAAAATTCGTCAACGCCATGGCCCAACTCCTCAACTAGCTCATTTGGCGCGGGTAGTCTTTTTGGGACGGGGCTTTTTTAGCTACTTTCGCCGCCCTGCCTGCGCACCCTCAAAGTAGTCAAAAAGCCCCGTCCCAAAAAGACTAACAAAACGAGGCCCTGGCCAAACGGCCAGGGCCTCACTAACCTTTATTCCGTTTTAAACAACGGGCTGATTGCGCGCAGGAGGGTGCCCCGGGGCGGCGGGGTATTTCCTCCGCGCGCAGTTTCGCAGCGAAGCGAGAATGTTTGAGCACGGAGGAATTACCCCGACGCCCCGGGGCACCCTCCGTCAGTAACCGTTCCTACTCCAGCTCAAACGCACCCGTGTACAGCTGGTAGTAGTACCCGCGCTTGGCGATCAGCTCGTCGTGGTTGCCGCGCTCGATGATACGGCCGTGGTCCAGACAGATGATCGCGTCGGAGTTGCGCACGGTGGACAGGCGGTGTGCGATGACAAACGTCGTGCGGCCCTCCATGAGCTTATCCATGCCCGCCTGCACGATGGCCTCGGTGCGGGTGTCGATGGAGCTCGTGGCCTCGTCTAGAATCATCGCCGGCGGATCGGCGACGGCGGCGCGGGCGATCGAGATCAGCTGGCGCTGGCCCTGCGACAGCTGTGCGCCGTTGCCGGTGAGCATCGTGTCGTAGCCGTCGGGCAGGCGGGTGATAAAGTCGTCTGCGCCCGCGAGCTTGGCCGCCGCGATGCACTCCTCGTCGGTCGCATCCAGGTTGCCGTAGCGGATGTTGTCCATCACGGTGCCGGTGAACAGGTTCACGTCCTGCAGCACGACGCCCAGCGAGCGGCGCAGATCGGCCTTGCGGATCTTATTGACGTTGATGCCGTCGTAGCGAATCTTGCCGTCGGCGATGTCATAGAAGCGGTTGATGAGGTTGGTGATGGTCGTCTTACCGGCACCGGTGGCGCCGACAAACGCGACCTTCTGACCCGGCTCGGCAAACACGGACACGCCGTGCAGGACCTCGTGGTCGGGGGTGTAGCCAAAGTCGACGTTGTCCATGACCAAGTCGCCGCGCAGCGGGACGTACTCGATCTCGCCGGTTGCGCGGTGCGGATGTTTCCACGCCCACATGCCGGTGTGGTGGTCAGCCTCCTCGAACTCCCAAGTCTCGGGGTTCACCTGTGCGTTGACGAGCGTCACGTAGCCTTCGTCGGCCTCGGGCTTCTCGTCGATGAGCTCAAAGATGCGGTCGGCGCCGGCGAGGCCCATGACCACGGCGTTGATCTGCTGCGAGATCTGGCCGATCTGTCCGCAGAACTGCTTGGTCATGTTGAGGAACGGCACCACGACGGCGATGGACAGCGCCATGCCCGAGATGCTCAGGTTGGGCACGCCCAGCGCCAGGAAAATGCCGCCCGCCAGTGCGACCAGCACGTAGAGCAGGTTGCCCAGGTTCATAAGGATGGGCATGAGGATGTTGGCGTACATGTTGGCCTTCTGGGAGACCTCGAAGAGCTTTTCGTTGCGCTCGTCAAAATCGGCCTCGGCGGCAGACTCGTGGCAGAACGCCTTGACGACCTTCTGACCGTTCATGACTTCCTCGATATGGCCCTCGACCACGCCGAGCTCGGTTTGCTGCGCAATGAAGAAGCGCGCGGAGTTGGAGCCGAGCAGCTTGGTCATAAAGGTCATAAAGGCGACGCCGGCGATGATGACCAGGCACATCCACACGCTGTAGTACAGCATGATAAAGAACACCGTGACGATGATGATGATCGTCATGAGCAGGTTGGGCAGCGACTGGCTGATCATCTGACGCAGCGTGTCGATGTCGTTGGTGTAGTGGCTCATGATATCGCCGCGCTGGTGCGTGTCGAAGTAGCGGATCGGCAGGTCCTGCATGCGGTTGAACATCATCTCGCGCAGCTTCTCGAGCGAGCCCTGCGTGACGATAGCCATGGCGCGGTTCCAGAAGAGCGAGGACAGGACGCCGACGCCGTAGATGCAGGCGAGGGTGGTCACGAGCTGCAGAATCTTGGGCTGCGCGGCTTCCCAATCGCCCGACTGCCACGATTCGCTAATAATTTGCAGGGCGCTCTGCAGGAAGGTCGCGCCGATGGAGTTGATGATGGCGCAGAGCACCACGCCGGCGACGACAAGGGGCAAAAGCACGGGATAGAAGCCAAAGAGCGTCTTGATGAGGCGCGACATGGTGCCGCCCTTGCGGTTGAGCGCGCGCTCGGCGGTCGTTGCCTTACTCATGTGCCTCGCCTCCTTCCTGGGTCTGAGCTTGCGTTGCGGATGCCTCGGTGTCGGCCTCGACGGCCCCTTCGCCCTCGGCAGACATCTTGTTTTGCGAGGTAAAGGTCTCTCGGTAGATCTCGCTTGTCTTAAGCAGCTCGTCATGGTTGCCGATCTGCGCGATACGGCCGCCCTCCATGACGATGATGCGGTCTGCGTCCTGCACGGAGCTGATGCGCTGGGCGATGATGAGCTTGGTCGTGTTGGGCAGATAGCTTGCCAGCCCTGCGCGAATCTTGGCGTCGGTCTTGGTGTCGACGGCGCTGGTGGAGTCATCCAGGATCAAGATTTTGGGGCGACGCAGCAGGGCGCGTGCAATGCACAGGCGCTGCTTCTGACCGCCCGAAACATTAGAGCCGCCCTGTTCGATCCAGGTGTCGTAGCCCTTGGGGAAACCGTCGACAAACTCGTCGGCGCAGGCCAGATGCGCTGCCTCGCGGACTTCCTCGTCGGTGGCGTTCGGGTCGCCCCAACGCAGGTTCTCGGCGATGGTGCCGCTAAACAGCACGTTTTTCTGCAGCACCATGGCGACCTGGTGGCGCAGCGCGTCCAGGTCGTAGTCGCGCACGTCCACGCCGCCCACGCGCACAGCGCCTTCGGTGGTGTCGTACAGGCGGGCGATGAGGTTAACGAGCGTGGACTTGGCCGAGCCGGTGCCGCCGATAATGCCGATGGTCTCGCCGCTCGTAATGTGCAGGTCGATATCGTCGAGCGCCTGGCGCTTCGCATGCTTGGAATACTTAAAGCTCACGTGGTCAAAGTCGATGGAACCGTCGGCAACCTCGAGCACGGGCTCGGCGGGATCGGCGATCGTGGGCTCGGCGGCCAGCACCTCGGCAATGCGGTGTGCCGATTCGTCGGCCATGGTCACCATGACAAAGATCATCGACAGCTGCATCAGGCTCATGAGAATCTGGAAACCATAGGTAAAGGTCGAGGAGAGCTGGCCCACGTCGAACAGCGTGCCCTGGCTCGTGATGATGAGCTTGGAGCCCAGGTAGATGATGACGACAAACGCGCCGTTGACGCAGATGTTCATCATGGGGTTGTTAAAGGCGAGCAGCTTCTCGGCGCGGGTGAAGTCCATCTGGACGTCGCGCGCGGCGGTCGCGAACTTCTCCTTCTCAAAGTCTTCGCGCACATAGCTCTTGACCACGCGCATGCCGGTGACGTTTTCCTCGACGGACTCGTTAAGGGCATCATACTTGTGGAACACGCGCGAGAAGATGGGGCGCACCTTAAAGATGATAAAGAACAGTCCAAAGCCCAGCAGCGGAATGATGACCAGGTAGACCATGGCGACGCTGCCACCCATGATAAACGCCATGGTAAAGGCGAAGATCAATACCAGCGGCGCGCGCACGGCGATACGGATGATCATCATAAAGGCCTGCTGCACGTTGTTGATGTCGGTGGTGAGGCGGGTGACGAGCGAGGAGCTCGAGAACTCATCGATGTTGGCAAAGCTGAACGTCTGGATCTTGTAGAACAGGTCGTGACGCAGGTTCTTGGCGAACCCGCAGCTCGCATGGCTGCAGGTGACGCCGGCCGCGGCGCCAAAAGCAAGCGACGTCAGCGCGATGAGCACCAAAAAGCCTGCGGTGGGAAGCATCTCGGCTACGGTGGCGCCGTCTTTGATAGCGTCGATCAGGTTGGCGGTGATAAATGGAATCAGCATCTCGCAGAGCACCTCGCCAAGCACGAGCAGCGGCGTGGCAACAGTGACTTTCATATAGTCGCGGATGCTTCCCATGAGGGTTTTAATCATCCAGTTCCTCCCAGGTTACGCGGATTTTATCGAGCATTTCGGCGAGGTCCTCGCGCTCGTCGTGGGTGAGCGCGCTAAAGGCCCGTTCTCTAAAGCGGATGCGGGCCGCCTGCTCTACGTGGGCCTTTTCCCATCCCGCTTCGGTCAGGCGAATGGTGAGCTGCCGCCGGTCTTTGGGATTGCGGCTGCGCTCGATAAGGCCGGCGCATTCGATCTTGGAGAGAATCTCGGAAAGCGAACCGGGCTTAAGATCAAAGTGCAGGCCTAGTTCCTGCTGTGACATCTCGCCGTTTGGCTGCTTGGCGAGCAAACAGACGATGGGGGCCTTTCCCGAGGCGCCGCCGCCGTGAAAGTGCAGAAAGTGGCCGCAGAAGCCCAGCCCGTTTAGGATGTGCTTGGCGAGCGCGTCTGATTGGGACTGTGCCGCGGGCGCATCTGCGGGTTCATGGGGGTCGCCGCCCGGCGTGTGGGGGCAGAGGCCGATGTGGTCATCGCACATGGTGTCGCTCCTTTCTTTAGTTAGGTAGTGAAATTGTTTTGTGCCTAACTAATTTAGGAGTGCAAGAAATAAATGTCAAGGTACCAAACTTATTAAGTTACGGCGTTTTACCAAACGCCGTAACCGCTCGATGCTGCAAACGCTCCTAAGCGGCAATCTGATCCCTTGGGGACGAAGGAAAAGGTATCGTTTTGGGCTGCGATGATGCCTTTCGAAGCGGCCTTGCCAAAAACTATGCCTAATTACTACGATGAATCCAGCATCGCTGACCACAACAGCTGTTTCTGAAAAAACGCAAGCTATCTACCTGCGGTTTTGTTGGAGAGAAATTCGTTGTGGTTGGAGGCGGGCGGTTAAACGTAGTAAATAGGCATAGTTTTGAAATGGCGCTATATGAGTAGCATCAACTAGGCCGCTATGGAGCAAACAGCCCCCATTTCCGAAACCTTTCCGCAACAATTTGCCCTTCGTACCGCTCGCCTCCGCCCACAACGCCTCCTGCGCTACACTTAGTCGCACTGTGGCGCTGCTGCGCTGTGCCCGAAACAAGGGAGACCCTCATGAAGAACACTCAGCTGCTGCTGATCAACGATATGTGCGGTTACGGCAAGGTCGCGCTTTCCGCCATGCTGCCGGTGCTGTCGCACATGGGCTACCGTATCCATAACCTGCCGACGGCGCTTGTTTCCGACACGCTCAACTACCCCAAGTTCTACATCCACGACACCACGGAGTACGTGCGTCAAAGCCTCGCTATCTGGGAGGAGCTCGGCTTTGAGTTCGACGCCATCTCGACCGGCTTTATCGTGACCGAGGAAGAGACGCGTATCATCTCGGACTTTTGCCACCGTCGCGCGCAAAAGGGCACCAAGGTGTTCGTCGACCCCATCATGGGCGACAACGGCAAGCTCTACGCCGGCGTGCCCGAGTCCACGATCGGCCTCATGCGGCACCTGCTCGAGTGCGCCGACTATGCGGTGCCAAACTACACCGAGGCGTGTCTGCTCACCGATACGCCCATTGCCGAGCAAATCACGCCCGATGAGGGCCGCGCTCTTGTGGATGCCGTGCGTGCCCTGGGCGCCAAGTCGGTGGTCATTACGAGCGCCGTGGTCAATGGCACGAACGCGGTTATCGGTTACGACCATGTAGCGGGGGAGCACTTCACGATTCCCTTTGAGCTCATTCCGGTCTATTTCCCGGGCACGGGCGACACGTTCTCGGCGGTGCTCGTCGGCCGCGTTATGGCAGGTTGGAGTCTGCAGCGCGCGACGTCCGATGCCATGCGTGTGGTGGCTGAGCTTATCGAGCGCAATGCCGACCAAGAGGACAAGTCGGCCGGCCTTCCCGTCGAGGCCTGCCTGGACGTGATCGACCATGAGTAACGCTGGCGAGGGCGGCGTCAAGCCTGCGGGCGAGAACAAGCCGCTCGGCGCGCCGCGTGGCAAGCGGCCGCGTATCCGCGTGAGCTGCGTGGACCAGCTGGGTGCGTGCCGCTGTCACCATGGCCACAAGCCGGGCGACGTCTTTGACTTCGATCGCGATCGCGGCAAGATGTGCGCCATGGCCTGCCATGTGGGCTTTCCCTATATCGATATCCTGCGCTATGGCGGAACCGTGCCTGACAACGAGCCTGGTACGGCAAAGTTCTGCTGCCCCGAGGTCGATACGCTGAACGTTTGGCTCGCCGAGATCGTCGACGAGTAGCCGAGCGAGGATTTTCTCCCACCGAGATAATGAGCGTGGATTTTCTCCCGTTTAGAGCGCGCTTGAACGCTCAAAGTGGGAGATAGTCCTCGCTCGATTTGTATGCGAGAATCCCGACCTCACTTATGCCCATGCTTAGGCGCACGCGTCGTTGTTCTATGCGCGAGTAAGCTCAAATTCCTGCATTTCATCAAATTTCGGTACTAAAAATCTCTGCATTTCATCGATAATAGTCGATATAAATATCTGCATTTCATTTATCGAGGCGATGGGAGAGCTTATGTTGCGCAGGAAAATCGCTGATGAGCTTGATTGTTGGCAGAGATCCATTGAACGAAAGGCGTTGTTCGTCACGGGTTCTCGCCAAATCGGTAAGAGCTACTCGATTCGCGAGTTCGGTAAGTCAAACTACGCAACCTATATCGAGCTCAATCTCGCGGAAAATCGCCAGGCAAAAGATGCTCTTCTCGAGGCACGGGATGCCGACGATTTCATCAGCAGGGTGACGCTTCTCTCGGGAAAGCCGATAGCACCGGGCAAAACGCTCGTGTTTATCGATGAGGTCCAAGAGGCCCCCGACATCATGACGATGGCAAAGTTCCTTGTTGAGGACGGGAGGTGCCGCTGGGCGTTTTCGGGGTCAATGCTCGGGACCCAGTTCAAGGGCGTTAGGTCCTATCCCGTGGGATATGTTCACGAGCTTAGGATGTTCCCGCTCGATTTCGAGGAGTTTTGCTGGGCGATCGGGGTGAGCGAGGGAGCTCGCCAAACGATACGCGACGCGTGTATCAGCGAGAAGCCCATTCCTGATTACATTCACGACGCGATGATGGCAAACTTCAGGACCTATACCGTTGTCGGTGGAATGCCAGAGGTCGTGCAGCGTTTCCTTGACACGCGGGGCGACCTTGCCTCTGTTCGTCAGTTACAGTCAGAGCTCAACGAACAGTACCGGCGGGATATCTCCAAGTATGCAAGCGGGCGAGCCCTTCAGGTGCAGAGCATTTACGATCAGCTCCCTATTATGCTCGAGGGCGAAAACAAACGCTTCGTGCTCAATTCCATTGACCCCAAGGCGCATTACGACAAGTACCAGCGAGATTTTGTCTGGCTTGTCGATGCCGGCGTTGCTCTCAAGGCGGATATCGTAACCGAGCCAAAGTCGCCCCTGCTCAAGACGGCACGGCCATCGCAGTTCAAGCTATACCAATCGGATACGGGCATGTTGATGGCGCGCTACCCCGTTGGCGTCGCCCAGGCGGCGTATCTTGATAGCAAGGAACCCAATCTGGGCGGTATTTACGAAAACGTGGTGGCCCAGCAGCTGACTGCCCAAAATCGCCAGCTTTACTACTATCAGACAAAGAAGCGCGGCGAAGTGGACTTTGTGGTCGACGGACCGGATGGAACGGCTGTTCCGATCGAGGTTAAATCGGGTTCCTATTACCACGCGCACGCCGCGCTCGGTCATGTGCTTGATACGGCCGAATATGGTGTAAGGCTCGGGATTGTTTTCTCGAGAGGCAACGTTGAACGCAGCGGAGCTGTTCTTTATTTGCCGCTATATGCGACCTGGGCCCTTTCGGATGTTTTGGGTGACTCCTGTGCCGAGGGGATAAAGCTGGAGGTCAAGCCGGTCTAGGGACAGTCCCCGATGCGACAAAGGGATAGTGCCTTTGTCGCATTCGCTATCCGAGATAATGAGCGTGGATTTTCTCCCGTCTAGAGCGCACTTGAATGCTCAAAGTGGGAGAAAATCCACGCTCATTTTTCATGTGGGAGATTATCCACGCTCGTTTCGCGCCGAAGGCGTGGCCTGCGACCTCGCTTGCCTACAGCTGCTCGAGCATAGCGGTGCAACCGGCGAGCACGTCGCGGTAGGTGGCATCGAAATTGCCGGTATACCAGGGATCGGCCACGTCGCCGGGGCGATCGGTCCAGTCGAGTAGACGCGAGATTTTGCCATCGGGGTCCTTACCAAAGATGCGACGTAGGCCGCGGGCGTTCTCGGCATCCATATAGACAATGTGATCCCAGTCGCCATACTCCGCGCGACGCACCTGGCGTGCGCGATGGGCAACGACGGGAATTCCGACCTCGCTCAGCTTGGCAACAGTGCCATGATGCGGCGGGTTGCCAATCTCCTCGGTCGAGGTCGCTGCGGAATCGACGACAAACTCGCCCGCGCGTCCAGCGCGGCGCACGAGCTCGGTAAACACCGACTCAGCCATCGTCGAGCGGCAGATATTGCCGTGGCATACGAACATGATTCTGTGCATCCTTGGACTTCCTCTCATATATCAGGATTTCCGCAGGTGATAAATGCTGTTCGTATGTCATCGCCCAGTCGCGGAATCCCGAATCGACTCGTGTATGAGCGGATATTTTCCGCCGCAAAAGTTGTAAATTCGGTTGTAAACCTCGCGGATTTACAACTTCGTACACTTTAGCTTACGCGGCACCATCCGTCATGCGGAGCATGTCGCCCCTCACGTCCTCGAATCCAAGGTGGGTGTACGTGTTGTATGTCACGCTAATGTCCGAGTGCCCCATGATGTACTTGAGCTTCGCGGGGTCCATCCCCTTGCGAGCCATCTTGGAGCAGAAAGTGTGTCGGCATACATGCGGGGTAATCTTGGGAAGCCCCTTCTTGTAGATGCTATTGTGCTTGCGGAGGGAGAGCTGGAAGTACTTCTCCCAGTGCATCGCAACCTTCGGCATGTCGTTTTTGTCTAGAAGCAGGAATCCGCTCACTCCGTTAACGACGGGCTCGACAGGTGGGTTGGCACGTTTTTGAAGGATTGCCTTGAAGCATTCTTTGACTTCCTCGGACATGGGTACGTATCGCTCGCCGCTTTTCGTTTTGGGGCGTTCGATGTAGTACCTCATATCGCTGCCCCTCTGCAGCTGCTTGTTGACGCGGATGCTTCCGTTTTCGAAGTCGAGGTCAGATTTTGTGAGGCCGCAGAACTCCGAGATGCGCAGCCCCGTGTTGAAGAGGATGTAGAACGCTTCATAATATCGCGAGTAATGCTTATCTCCCTTGATGAAATCGAGGAACCTGCGCTCGTCCTGTGGGGACAAGGCCTCGCGCGCAATGGAGTCATTGACGAGTACGGTGGCAAGCTCGAAGTTGAACGGGTTGCGCCTGATGAGGTCGTCTTCCTCCGCTAGCTGGAAAGCTGGGCGAAGCACTCCTCGAATGCAATGAATCGCGCTGTAGCTTTTCCCGAGTTCGCCTTGAAGATAGATGAGCCAATTCTTCGCGTCGAGCGTCGTTACATCGCCGATCTTCCTGCTTCCGAACTCGTCCTTGGCGAGAAAGCTCATAACCGTCTTATAGCCCGCGCGCGTAGTCGGGCGCACCGCCGTCTTGGTCGCGACGTACTTTTCAACCAATTCGAGAACGGTCATCCCGCTTGGTGCAACGCGGTCAAACAGATCGCGTTGCACCTGCTTCTCGATTTCGCGGAGGCACGGCCCCGACTTTTTGCCCTTGGGAGGGAGGTCGTGTGTGGTAAGCGTCCACGAGTACTTGTACTTCGTCTTGCCTTTCACGTCTTTGAATTTGAAATAGTACTGGCCGTTCGGGCGCTGCCCCTCTCCTTGGCGAAGGATGCGCCCCTTGCTGTCTTTCCTCGTGGGCACTCTTGTCATCTCCTCTCCTTATGGATGTGCCCCGATGCTGCTTCGCTGGTGCATCGGGGCACATAATTGCTAGTGGTACGGGCTGCGCGGGATTGCTTTCGAGAACCCTAGCGACGATTCGTGTTCCAATACAGCAGATCGCTTACAAAGTAATAGCGATGAGATGAGTCATAGCAGTGACGAAGATGCGCAGGCCCGATGCCATCACCGCTGTCTACCATCAACTGCAAAAGCCTGGTTGCCCCAAGAAACTTCTTTGCCTCCTCTTCGTCAACGACCAACATGGCATTTTCGAGCATGCTGTACACAGGGTTCTCAGACGCATCCTGAACACTTGTCTCCTTGCTCATTCGAGCCTCCTTTTCAATCGGCGTTGCTTGCAACGCAATTTCAATTCGACCCGAGAGTACCCGCACCGTTGCGCATCAGCAAATCGAGAAAACCCTGATAAATCAGTATTTTTGTTTGCATCCGTTCATAAATGAGGAGAAAAAAGTCAGTGCTATATTTCGAGATTCACGGGGTCTCCATACGCATGCCCTTCGCCCGTGCGCATCTCGCTTCGCTCGATGCTCGTGGGTTTATTTGTATGAAGTACGCGGGCGTTGGGCATGGGACTGTCGGCTATGCCGACCGCAGCGCACGCTGCGTCAGTCCCCCTTATGCCCTTTTGCCTTTTTTGCCCCCAAAGCGTATAGCGGAGGGAGCCAAGGCGATTTCTCCTGATATATGGCGTGAAACGCTGTAGAAAACAAGGCATGTTTCAAGGGTTGAATTTGTCGAAGATTGCGACAGTTGTAGAAAGCGCTTCGAAAAGCCCCATAAACGGGGCGATCTTCTCGGAGGATTTTCTACAAGTTCAGGCGTAAAGTGACGACGTGTAGAAAGCGCGTCTTGAGTGCGCGCGGAGCAAAAAATAAGGCTCTGTTAGACCAGGATTGACATACATGTGTCCCCACGGTGCCATATCGTTAG